>CBIHLW010000078.1:0-9176 GCA_966210755.1 uncultured bacterium | reverse complement strand
ATGGTTACAACGGCTATCAACTATCTAAAACGAAATCTTCGTTATTCAAGTGAACTTTTATTTATTGAAGATCACTTACACGTGGTGAGCAATGACCAGCATCCTGAAGTAAAAATGGAAGCCAAAGATCTGGCAGACCTTATCAGGCAACTGCCCCCTGGCTACCAGGCTATATTTAATCTCTATGCGGTAGAAGGCTATAACCATGTTGAGATCGGGAAAATATTCGGGATAAAGGACAGTACATCCAGGTCGCAGTATGCAAGAGCAAGAGCATTGCTGATCCAGTGGATGGATAAAAAAAACGCTGATCAAAAAATTTCGGCATATGGAAAATAAATTTGAGAAACAGGTTAAACAAAAAATGGAGGAACTGGATTTTGTTCCTGCCTCGCCTGTCTGGCTAAAAATAGAAGAGCAGATCCGCCAGAAAAAAGAAAGAAAGCGTCTGGCTTTCTGGTTGCCGCTTTGCCTGTTACTTGCCGGTGGAAGTATTACCTGGTTTATTTTACAGCATGATCAGCAACCAGCCGGTGAAAAAACCATTCACCAGGAAATGAATCGTACATCGGGCATCAAAGATCCATTATCAGAAATAACAATTGCAGAAAAGAATGATCCGGTTCATAAGAATGATGCAGATGCCCCGGAAGATTTTCAGGATGGTCAGCCATCACTACAACCTGGCAGAAAGGAAATGGTTTCATCTGATAAATCAGGGAATGATCTGGTCAGTAACAGGTTTACCGCCGGGTTAAATGGACAGGTAAAAAAGATCAGTGACAACACCAGTTATTCAGATGCAGGTACAACAATCATTGTTCCAGTTTCTTCAAAGCAAAAGAATGAAGCAAACCAAAGGATGATCAGTGGAAATCAGGCTCACCCCCGCATGGATAATATTACAGAAAGATATTTTGGTACCAGGGCGTTTCCCTTTCATGGGGAGGCATCTGAAAGGATCCCTGTTCCATCCATTCGTGTAAGTTCCGGTGCATCAGTGATCCCGGTAAAAGATTTTACAACAGACAGCAATAACATTGTTTCCGTTCCGCTGCCAAAACAATTCGGGAACAGTAGATGGAAATTTGGTGCCTCCATTCATGTTGGAGTATCCGGAAGCAACAACGGCCTGCCGGTATTCCAGGTAAGCCAGCGATCCTCTGATTATTTTTCATTGCCTGATGCCACGCCACCGCCACCTGCTTTATTATATAACAGGAATGTGTATCCGTCAGAAATCAGGGAAGGATTTTCATTTGGTGCAGGTTTTGTTGCCCGCAAACAACTAAATAAACGATTTGCATTTCAAACAGGTTTGGAATACCTGTATTTGAGTACAAATATGAAAGTTGGGTATAAAACCAACAACGGCTCATCGCTTTCCAATGGTTCGCCAAATGGATATACTTCCGCTTCGTTTAACGATTATAAAAACAGTTTTCATTTCCTTTCCGTACCAGCCATAGCGGAATACCAGCTATTAAAAAGAAGGCCATTGAAAGTGCATGGGGGTATTTCATTTCAACACCTGGTGGCCACCAGTGCGCTTCATTTCGATAAAGCTGCCAGGGTATATGTTAAAGACAGGGATGCTCTTAACGTTAGCCAGGTATTTTCTGAATTTGGTTTGACCTATTCATTTCCTTATAGAAATGTGGCCATATCCATGGGCCCACATATCCGGTACGGCTTTGAAGAACTGGAAAATAACAGTGAGAAAAAGCACCTGGTATCTGTTGGCCTGAAAACCATCTTTTTATTTCAAAAAAAATAATTGTGCACGCAACGGTTAGTGAGTACCGCTTGTCAAACTTTTACAAAACATCTGCAAAATGAAAAAACTTGTTGTTGCTCCATTAGCATTTATTGCTGTTTTTTTTGTGGCTTTCTCCCTGCAGGGATGCCTGAAGGATTCTTATACAAGTACCCATACCTATACCTATTACCAGCCTGTTTACAAAACTGTTGCTGAGGTAAGAGCCAATATCAAAAGCAATGCTCCAAAACAGGTGGAAAGACCTGGTAAATTATATATCAGGGGTCAGTATATTTTTCTTAATGAGATCGATAAGGGCATTCATGTTATCGATAATTCAAATCCTGATCAGCCCAGGAATATTGCATTCATTGATATTCCGGGTAACATGGATATTGCTGTAATGGGCAATACCCTGTATGCCGACCTCTATACTGATTTCGTTGCCATAGATATTACCAATCCTCTCCAGATTCAGTTAAAGAAAGTTGTGGAAGGAATTTTTCCTGACAGGTATTACGAATTCTTCAGGCCCGACTCAAATAAGATCCTGGCCAGCTGGGAACAGCGTGATACCACTATTGTTAACCAGGGAGAACTGAGCAACTGGATCAGACAGGGCGATGTTTTCCTCAGCTTCTCTGCTTTGGATAATGGAAGTGGTGGTATTACCAGGGGGGGTAATTCGGGATCTGTAGCATCGGCCTCGCCTTATGGAATGGGCGGATCCATGTCAAGGTTCGCCATTACAAATGAAAGGTTGTACGCGGTGGGCAATCAGAACCTGGATGTGTTCAATATCACCCAACCCCATGATCCGCAAAATGTATCTCGCAAGAACATCGGATGGAATATTGAAACCATCTATCCATTCATGAATAATCTTTTCATTGGATCACAAACCGGGATGTTCATTTATAATATCAGCAATCCGGATAATCCTGTACAACAGGGTCAGTTCAACCACGTAAGAACCTGCGATCCTGTAATTGCAGATAATAACTATGCATATGTAACACTTCGTTCAGGAACAACCTGCCAGGGCTTCACCAACCAGCTTGATATCCTGAATCTTTCTAACCTCAGTAATCCGGTGCTGGTAAAAACATACCAGCTTACCAGTCCGCACGGACTTTCAAAAGATGGCAATACTTTATTTATCTGCGATGGCAAGGAAGGCCTTAAAATATTTGATGCTTCTAATGTCAGCAACCTTCAGCTGGTTAAGCAAATCAGTGGTATTGAAACCTATGATGTAATTGCCTGGAATGATAATGCACTGGTGGTGGCCAAAGATGGTTTATACCAGTATGATTATTCCGACCTCAATAACATCCGGTTAAGAAGCAGGATCGCCGTATCAAATAAATAATATGAAACTCAGGATACTACTATTCATCTCATTGCTGTTTCATATAACGGCATACGCTCAAACATCAGGAATAAAATACACAGGCATATTCCAGGCAGGGCTGCTTCATGGAGCTTCGGAGCCTTCCTGGCAGGTGCAACTGGTAAATGGAGTAAGTTATAAAACCTTTTCGCTGGGCATAGGTGTTGGATTTGATCATTACAGTTTCAAAACATTGCCATTATTTGCAGACCTCAGAAAAAATATTTTCGACAGGGCCAATACGCCTTTTGTATATGCTGACTATGGAACCAGCCTGGCACTTGAAGATGACATTAGTTCGCCCTGGGTGCATTACGAATACGAAAGAGGCGAATATTACGACCTCGGAACCGGCTATAGCTGGTCTATGAAAAAGAGAGGATCTTTTATTGTGAGTCTGGGCTATACCCAAAAGACCGTAGTGGAAAAAAGGCAGTATCATTGGTCACCTCTTCCCAATGGTGAAAGAATTGATTATACACTGCGGCGCCTGGTGGTAAAGGCCGGGCTAAGATTTTAAAAATTTTATGTTGCGTTGAATGCCCTTGTGTTTTGAACGGCTGAGAGGGGAATATTTAAATATCTTTTTAAATGCTTCCTCACTCAGTTCTTCCCATTCCTTACTTGTAAAGTTGAGGATCTCCGGAAAAGGCTGAAAGGCCTCATCGCCGGCAGGACGGCTGAAACGGTTCCATGGACAAACATCCTGGCAGGTATCGCAACCAAACATCCAGTTACTGAATTTCCCCTTCATCTCTTCAGGAATGATCTCGTCCTTCAGTTCTATGGTAAAATAGGAAATGCATTGGCTGCCATTGATGGTTTTATCAGGCAGTATGGCCTGGGTAGGACAGGCTTCCACGCATTTATTACAACTGCCACAAAAGTCTTTGGCAAAAGGATCATCATATTCCAGCTCCATATCAATGATGAGTGTTGCAATAAAAAAGAAAGATCCGCTTTGCTTCGTGATCAGATTACCATTGCGGCCAATCCAGCCGAGTCCACTTTTCTGAGCCCAGGTTCTTTCCAGCACAGGTGCAGAATCAACAAAACCCCGGCCGGTTATGGATCCAATACTTTCCTGTAATTGCACGATCATTTGTTTCAGATGTGCTTTTATTACTTCATGATAATCTTTGCCATAAGCATATTTTGAAATTTTAAGATCCTGTGAGATATTTTGTGAAGGATAATAATTTTTCAATAGCGTGATTACAGACCTGGCACCTGGCACCAGCCTGGTTGGATCAACGCGCAGGTCAAAATGATTTTCCATGTACTGCATGTTCCCATGCATGCCCTGGTTCAGCCATTTTTCAAGCCTGCGGGCATCTTCATCCAATGGCCGGGCGCGGGCAATGCCACATTGTTCAAAGCCATGTGAAGCTGCCAGTGATTTGATGAGCCTTGTATTTTCTGATATTCCTCTCAATTAAGTTATGCCTGTATTTGGATCAAAAATAACTATCATAGGGTGGCTGAACCAACAACCTGTTAAGTTTAACGAATCTTACAGTCTCCCGTTTTTGCAATCAGGATAAAAATTCGATATTGCCCCGGTAATTTAACTGCCATGAGGATTCCTGCCATTTTAATTCTTTGGGTATTCATTCTGCCCGCCATGGCACAGGAGAAAAGTCCTTATTCCAAATTCGGCAACATCTCCGTTGCTGACCTTCAAAAGAAAACCTATTCAATTGACAGTAATGCCGCCGCTATAGTTTTAATGGATAAAGGTAATACTGCTATTGAAGGGAATGTGAAAGGATGGTTCTCCCTAATTATTAAAAGGCATAAGATCATTCATATCCTGAATAAAAACGGGTACTATGAAGCTGATGTTGAAATTCCATTGTACAATGATGGAGATAACGGCGAGAAGCTGAAAAATATCAAAGCGGTAACCTATAACCTGGTAAATGGAAAGGTAAAGGCAACCAGGCTGAATAAAAATGAATTGTTCAGGGAAAATATAAATAAGAACCTGGAGCTTAGAAAATTCACCATGCCTGATGTAAGGGAAGGGTCGATCATTGAAATTGAATATGAGGTGGTGTCTGATTTTATAACCAACCCTGATCCATGGTATTTTCAGGGCACATCACCTGTTTTGTGGAGTGAATTTATTTTTAGTCTGCCCCAGTTCTTTAGTTATGGATTTATAAGTTACGGTTACAGGGATCTTTTTATAAATGAAAGAGATCAGCGCACAGGAAATTTTCTTGTAATAGATGAAACAGGAAACCGCGGATCCGGCAAGTATAATTTTCTGGCATCTATTACTGATTACAGGTGGGTAATGAAGGATATACCTGAATTAAAAGAAGAGAATTTTACCTCTGCTATCAAAAATCACATAGCACGTATGGAATTCCAGTTAGCTTCTCATAATGCACCTCTTGCTCCAAAAAGCCTGAGCTCCACATGGCCCATGCTAACCTCAGCACTGGAAGCATCTGAATACTTTGGAAATGTTCTGGAGATCAATAATAACTGGCTAAGCGATGAAGTAGAAAACGTTAACCTGGACGGTAAGGATGGAATTGAAAAAGCAAGGATGATCTTTGAATACATCAGAGATCATTATACCTGTAATGATCATTCAGCATTATGGAGAAAGCAAACACTAAAAAATCTTGTCAGGGCCAGGCAGGGATCAGTTGCAGAGATAAACCTGTTACTGGTGGCTATGTTGAGGTTTGCCGGCATGGAAGCGCATCCTGTTATTCTCAGTACCACTGACAATGGATATGTTCCGGAGCGCTATCCGGTAGTTACCGTTTTCAATTATGTGATATGCCGGTTAAAATTTGGAAATGATAGTTTCTTTATTGATGCTTCTCATCCAAAACTTGGGTTTGGTAAACTTTTGCCTGAATGTTACAACGGCCATGCAAGGATGATTGATAAAGAAGCTACGGCCATTTATCTTCGGGCAGATTCCATTGAGGAGAAAAAAACAACTGCTTTATTTATCAGCACAAATAATAATGGAGGCATTTGGAAAGGATCGCTGACGCAGACGCCTGGTTATTTTGAATCTTATCATATCCGCAACCAGGTAAGCTTATCCGGGAAGGATGTTTTTTTAAAAAGTATTGGTAACAGGTATGGGATCATGGCCCGCATCCTTGATCCGGTAGTGGATTCCCTCCTGTTTTATGAAGGCCCGGTACAACTCAAATATGAACTTGAGCTGGACCCTGTAATGGAAGATGTTTTATATATCAATCCAATGTTCGGGGAAGGCTACAAAACCAATCCATTTACATCACTCAAACGTCATTATCCTGTTGAAATGCCCTATACCCTTGATGAAACATTTATGCTGACCATGGACGTTCCGGAGGGTTATGTGGTAGAAGAATTACCTAAGCCTGTAATGGCCAGGCTGAATGAAGATGGAAATAGCTTCTTCGAATACCTGGTACAATTATCCGGAAATACTATTTCCCTGCGTTCAAGAGTTAAGATCGGCAGAACTTTTTTTATGCCGGCTGAATATGAAATCCTTCAGGCCTTTTTTGAGATCATTGTAAATAAGCAGAAGGAAAGGATTGTGTTCAGGAAGGGGCCGTGAGGAATTCACATTTTTACTTTTTTAATTCCTCCTCCGCGGTCTCAATCATCTCCAGATAAGTTTCCTTTTTTTGTTCTTCGGAAGGATTTTTTACAAAGATCAGAAACGCATATTTTTTTTCCCAGTTGATCATGGGCCATGTGCCTTCAATGGCTACTCCGGAAAGTGAACTGGCTTCATTATTCTGTCCTTCTTCAATAACCCAGCTGCCAAGTGCATAATTAAATCCCTGCGTTGTGCCGGGAGTATATTTGATCAATTCCGGTGCGGTGGTTAGCGATCTCAGTTCTTTTATGGATGCTTCACTAAGAAATTGTTGTCCGTTATGTTTACCGTTATTCAAAAGCATCCTTAAAAAATTCATATACTCATCCGCGGTTGACCTTGCTCCATCAGACGGATCAATGGGCCCGCCCTGCATATCGCTGAATGAACTCTTACGCATGCCCAGCGGATTGAATAATTTCTGTTTGATCAGCATATCAAATTTTTTCTTGGTCACGATCTCCAGCACCCTGCCCGCAATAGTTGCTCCTACTGCACTATAGCTGAATTCAGTACCTGGATTGGTTTTGATCTCCCGCTTTGCATAGGACACCACTATGTCCTCCAGCGAAGAAAATTTTTTCTTATCAAATAGTTTTTTATCTGATTGAACGCCTGTAAAATGGGAAAGGCAATGTCTGATGGTAATGTAATTTTTTCCATAAGTAGAAAAAATGGGGATGTAATCGCTCACCTTATCATCAAGTGAGATCTTACCTTCTTCAGCTATTTTTAAAACAAGAGCTGCAGTAAGCCACTGGCTGCTGCCTTCAACCGGTACCAGGGTACGTGCATCGAACAGACCCAGCTCTCTTTTATAAACCAGGGTGTCCGACCACAACATGGCAATAATATCATTGCCCAGCAGCTTCTGGTTTTTCTTAACAAGTTCATCCAGCATGGAGAAATGATCGGTACCGATTTCTTTTGAATTCTTTTTATTTCCCTGGGAAAAAGCAACCTGAAAGAATAACAGGAAAATGAATGCCCAGCTGAATTTCAGGCAGTTATATTTAATTTTATATGACATAGTTTCTACCATTTGTACTTGGATTAGTGTTTGCTGATTGTGTTTGTTGCTTTTACCTGCTGATGCCATCATCAAAAGGTGAATCTAAGAACGAAATTTCTAAAATAAACATAATTAATAACTATGAATCTTTCCAATTTTACCATAAAGGCTGCCGAGGTAATTCAACAGTCGCAGCAACTGGCATTCAACCACGGCAATGCCAATATTGAAACGGAACACATACTCAAAGCCCTCCTTGACCAGCAGGATTCTCCAGTAGAATTCCTGTTGAAGAAAAATGCTGTTAATGTACAGCAACTCGAAACTAAAGTGGATGAACAGATCAACCGGCTTCCCAAAATAAGTGGTGGCGATCCTGCGCAGTCCATTTCCGCAGAAGCCAATAAAGTGATATTGAGGGCAGGCGCTTTGCTTAAAAAATTCAATGATGAATTTATAACGCCTGAGCATCTTTTGATTTCACTGATACAGGGAAATGATAATACAGCAAAACTTCTTAAGGATCTTGGACTGAATGAAAAAGGACTAACCACAGCCATCAATGAGCTTCGCAAGGGATCTACGGTTACATCTCAAACCCAGGAAACGCAATTCAATGCTTTAAATAAATATGCAAAAAACCTCAATGAACTCGCCAGGAATGGAAAACTCGATCCCGTGATCGGCAGAGATGAAGAGATCAGAAGAACACTTCACATACTTACACGCAGGAGCAAGAATAATCCTATCCTTGTTGGTGAGCCGGGCGTGGGAAAAACCGCCATTGCTGAAGGCCTTGCCATCAGGATCGTAAATGGCGATGTACCGGAGAACCTTAAATCAAAAATTATTTTTGCACTTGATATGGGTCAGCTTATAGCTGGTGCAAAATATAAAGGCGAATTTGAAGAGCGGCTGAAAGGTGTGGTAAAAGAAGTTTCAACCAGTGAAGGAGAGATCATTCTTTTCATTGATGAAATACATACCCTCGTTGGTGCCGGCGGAGGCGAAGGTGCCATGGATGCTGCCAACATTTTAAAACCGGCACTGGCGCGTGGTGAATTAAGAGCCATCGGTGCCACCACTTTAAATGAATACCAGAAATTTTTTGAAAAGGATAAAGCGCTTGAGCGCCGCTTCCAGAAAGTAATGATTGATGAACCATCAGTTGAAGATGCCATATCTATTCTTCGCGGACTAAAAGACCGTTATGAGACCCACCATCATGTTCGCATTAAAGATGAGGCCATCATTGCCGCGGTTGAATTATCCGTTAGATACATCACCGACAGGTTCCTGCCTGATAAAGCCATTGACCTGATTGATGAAAGTGCCGCAAAACTCCGGCTGGAAATGAATTCAATGCCTGAAGAACTGGATAAGC
>CBIHLW010000077.1:0-9192 GCA_966210755.1 uncultured bacterium | reverse complement strand
GTTACTATTATTACGCATTTCCATAATTCTGATTTTCTAGTAGAGATTTGAAAACCGTGCCAAAAAAAGATCAGGCACCATAACTGACTGCTGTTTAAGTTCAGATTGAGTTTAAAAATGACGTTTAACATTCAATAATCCTCGTTAACATGGTTAATCTATTGGCCTTCGCGGGCATATCATTCATTGAAAAAATCAAGGCCGGTTTGCACATATCCATCCACACTGTATTTCCAATTGCCTGTAAACATGTGATCATGCAGGGCTGCCCTACTTCATACCCCTATGAAAAATGGTATGATTGAAGATTTACAAAAGCCGATCAGGCTAACAGTTCTTAAAAATCATCCAATACAATGAATGATGAGGGGGCAGATGCAATACAAGACGGTTTAGCCGCCATCCCAATTTTTAGCCGGCTTACAATTCCTGAACCCCGCTGTTGTGGAAGGCATTTTTCTGTTACCTGCCATACCGTACTAAAAAATACTTAATAACCGCAGTCCGTATAAGAAAGAATTAATTATTTCGTTGAACGCAAGGGTATCCGGGGAACCATTCCTTCATTTCCTTTACATTTACTTTCAACAACCAAGCATGAAACCAAAAGAATCTTTCTGGAAAAAAATAGGACTTCACGACTGGCTATTAAAAAAAGAACAGGAACCCGGCCTACACCAGCCAGCAGTGCTTACACCCAATGATGTTTATCATTATATACTGGAAAAATTCAGTCAAAGCATAGCGGAACTTTCATTTGCCGACCGCCTGGTTTTTTACCATGAATATATCATAGCATTCAATGCCGATGATTTCAAAGACTTCATGGATAATAAGAAAGGGATCTTTGGATTGATTGTTCAGGAAACGGTTAAAAAGTTCTATGATGTGTTGAAGGAACACCGGTCAAAAGGTAAAACCGTTGAGCCTTCGGCAAGTAAATGGGTATTCCGTTTTGTGAGCCACCCGGATTATGCCAGAGGGGATAAAGGCTTTATTGGCAAATTATTGCCGGGCAACATCTCTGGTGGCAATGAAAACCTCAGGGTTACTTTCATTCCCCGCCAGACCGGGATCGCCCAGACCTTTGACATCAATCCTGATATTCTTCAGGGATTTACCTTTTATAGCGAAGGTTATTATGAAGTTCCATATGAATCGAATTTAACCTATGATGAGGCCAGGGCAAAACAACTAACCAATACCGTTAAAGCCCGTTTTGAAACGATTGTGCCTGAAAAAGAATTCGCCGGACGCAAGATCGAGTACATGATGAGAGATGATGAGATAACCGTAAGCGGCAAGGATGAAAGCAGGGAAGCGACGAACATCTTCCGCATTCCAAGTGAATGGGTTAACACGCCACACCTCCGGATCAGATATGATAAGAATGACAATAAATTTTTCCTGGCTTCGTTTGGCGAAAAAACCCTTTTGAATGAAAAAGAAATTAACAGAAGCGATCTGCATCACCCTCAATGGACAGAACTGCCATTAAACAGCAGGATCATGCTCAATGGTATTGTTGGTATAAATATTTTTAAATCTTAGCAGCATGGTTATTTCCATTATACTTTTTGTGATATGTGTACTTATGCTGGTTGTACATTTTCGTGAAATAAAATCTACTCATGACAAAACCTGATCATTTTTTCGGTGCCACTGATACAGGAAGGCAAAGAAATAATAATGAAGATGCTTTTATAGCCCAGGCGCTGGCAGATAACAGGATACTGGCCTGCGTAATTGATGGCGTTGGCGGCTATGAAGGTGGTGAAGTGGCTGCTGCAATAACAAAGGATACGATTTTAGAAAACTTCAGAAGATCAGCTGCCGACCTTTCTTTAAAGATGAAAGCTTCTCTTGTGCAGGCCAACCAGAAGATTTATGAAGACAGACTTCAGAATCCCGACAGGAACAACATGGCCTGTGTGGTAACGCTTACCATTGCAGATATGGAGCAAAGCCAGTTCCATTATGCACATGTGGGGGATACCCGGTTGTACTTATACAGGGACCGCTCCCTGGTGAAAGTAACAAGAGACCATTCTTTTGTAGGTTTTCTTGAGGACAATAAACGAATTTCTGAAGAGGAGGCAATGAACCATCCCAAGCGCAATGAGATCAACAAAGCTCTTGGATATGACCCCAACATGGCTGGTGTTGCGGATTATATTGAAACCGGCGCTTCACCTTTCTTACCCGGCGATCTCCTACTGTTATGCAGTGACGGACTCACCGACCTGGTGGACAATAAAACCATTTCCTCAATCCTTAATAATTCTACTCCATTAAATGAAAAAACAAGATTACTGATAGATGCTGCCAATGATGCCGGAGGAAAAGATAATATCACGGTTGTTTTGGTTCACAATCATAAAAAAGCCTCAAAACAAAAAGCAACAAGACCAGTTCTGATAAAAAAAAACGAGCAGGCACCAAAACAGGTTGAAATAAAAAAAACTCCGGTAATGCATAAACCGGAAAAAAAGAAAGGGAAAGGATTGATCGTGTTTCTTTTGTTGTTATGCATTTTACTTGCAGCGGCAGTTTATTTTTTATGGCAGCGAAACATTAAAAAACCTGAACCTGTAAATACGGTTACCCAGGCAGTTAAAAGAAATGCCTCGGAACAGAGGCTTCTGGACAGCCTGGAAGTTTCACCTTTTATTTTCCTTGACAGCAGCTACGGCAAAGCTATCACCATATCTGACCTGGTGCTGGTACAAAAAGATTCATTATACATCAATGGCAATGGACTTACATTATCAAGTGATAGTGCTTATAACGGGCCGCTATTTGTAACCCCTCCATCATGCAATTATATTCTACTGGAAAACCTGGTGATCGAAGGTTTCACCATTGGCCTTACCACATATAGTAAAGTTGTAAAACTTAAAAATGTAAGGTTTATCAATTGTAATATACCGGTTCAGTATAATACATCCCTACCATTGAACAGATCATTAAGCGGTACTATAACGGACAGTTTATTATTCAAACCGGATTCCACATCAAAAAACAGGTAATGCGATTTTTCAGGGAAAGAAATATTGAAAGGATATTCATGCTACTGATAACAGGCGTGCTCCTGATTTTGTTTATACGCCTGGGAACAGTGCTTGAGAAAGACTACAGCGAAGTACCACAACGAATTGCCAATGGCACAATGGTAAATCTGAATGGTGGCCAGTTAGACCAGCGGATCAAAAACTTATTGGAATAAGGATTTTATGTAGAAGACCCCCGCGATATAAACCTGGCTTACAAAACTGTTTCACAAGGTCTTGCTTCGGAGGCTGAAATGGATAACATTGGTGAACTTAATAAGAAAAGATTTTTTCTTACAACAGAGCAGGCATATAAAGAAGGCGGAGAGTCGTACAGAAAAAGAGCAGAACTGGCAAGAACCCTGCTGGGCTTTGCCGGAGATGACTCACTACGGTTCAACCAGGAATTAACAAACCCACCTCATCTGCCATCAGTTGTTGATGTTCAAATGGGAAAACATAAGCTGGAAGGGAAAGTACAGGACCGCGACAACAATAATTTAAATGGTGTTCTTGTAAGATTGCAATTAATTCTGCCGGATAGTGCCAGGCAGATTGAACTGACGAATGCCGATCTGGTTGAAGAAAATACAAATACCATCCGGAAAGTCTTTGTTGTTGATTCCGCAAACAGGGAGCTTCAATCATTAGCCGTTTATGCAAGAACAGATGCTTCTGGAAAATTTACATTCAAAGGACTGCCCGATGAACAGGCTTATGAAGTATTACCCCTTAAACCCCATTTCCAGGTTGGATCTTCAAAAGGTGTTGAGAAATTAACGAAGAATGTTTCTTTTGATTTCACCGCATCTCCACATACGATCAGGCTTTTCTCCACCAGGGATTTTAATAATCTTAAAAAAGAAGGGGCGCTTATTGTAAGAACACCTGATGAAGCCTCAAAAGGTTATACAATAATCACCACAGGCTTTTTTATTGCATTCTTTCTTTTGCATTTATTTCTAACCATAAGTTTTCCTAAGGCCGACCAGTTAATATTACCCGTGCTGATGCTGCTTACAGGAATCTCATTTCTCACTCTTTTAAGTTTGCAGGATCCATTGCGGGACAGATTCCTTGCACAAAATATGTTCTGGTATTTTGCCGGAGGTATTGTGCTGATGGCCTTATTATTACTGTTCAACCTGCGGAGGTTCACCTCTGATTCAGGATTATTCAGGTTGTTTGCATTTAAAAATGATCCTAAGGCTGCCAATGGCTGGCCCTGGGCAGCAGCCGCTGCCATCTTATTGCTCCTTACCATTATTTTTGGAAGCGGTCCGGAAGGAAGTGGCGTAAAAGTGAACCTCCTTGGGTTTCAGCCCAGCGAGATCGTTAAATTTCTATTACTGGTTTTCCTGGCGGGTTTCTTTACCGCAAATGAAAAATTCATTGCAGAATACGGCAGATGGCAGAAACGGTGGTCCTTCTTTTCATTTGCTTTATTATCCATTATAGTTTCCATTTTATTATTTCTTATCCTCGGCGACCTCGGACCCGCAATGGTGGTCTGCTTTACCTTTATAGTTTTGTTTTCATTTTCGAGAGGTGATTTTTTACTGGCGGTAGGAGCCGCAGTATTATATGTGCTGGCGATATGGCTCACAAAAAACCTTTGGATAGCCACTGCCATTCTTATTGTTATTCTTGTAACAGCATCTTTCGCCATTAAAAAAGGAATGAGTGAATCAGCTGTTATGGTGATTTTGGTAATGGCTGGTTTTTTATTACTTGACCAGGTACCTTTTATAGATGATCTTTTTCCAGGTCCTGTGGAAAGACTGGTAGAAAGAAAATCCATCTGGCAGGATCCATGGAATAACGAAGTGTTTGGCGGCGACCATATTGCAAACAGCATATGGGCTATGTCGAGTGGCGGCATAGAAGGCCAGGGAATTGGAGAAGGTTTTGCCAAGACCATACCTGAAGCCCATACCGATATGATACTGCCTTCCATGGGAGAAGAGTTTGGTTTGATGGGCATTCTCTCTGTATTTATCCTTTTTATCATTTACCTGCACCGCTCCATCATCATCGGAAGACAAACCGGAACGCCCTTTCTTTTTTATTTATGTGCAGGCATTGGCATCAGCACCTTTATACAATTTTTGCTGATAGCAGGAGGTTCCATTGGTGCACTTCCACTTTCGGGCGTCTCCCTTCCTTTTATGAGTTATGGAGGTTCATCGCTTATCATGAATATGATGGCCGCAGGGTTTTTATTATCTGCATCCAATGCTCAGGGAACAGCAGTACAAATGAAATTTATTACGAAACAGCAGGACAGGAATCTTATACCTGCATTGGTTGCTTCATTTATAGGAATTCTCTTATTAGGTATTACCGTTACCCAATATCTGTTCAAAAACAAAAAATGGGTAGTACAACCTGCTCTGGTGGCAGACAGGAGCGGTGCAAGGATGTTTAGTTACAATCCACGTATTGCCATATTAATGAACCGCCTTGGCGCCGGAGATCTTTTAGACCGTAATGGAAGATTGCTGGCAACAAGTAAACCTGAATCAATCGGGAAAAACAGGGATAGCCTGGTTAATGCTGGTCTTGATGCCATGGCCCTTCAGGCTATAAGCCGCAAACGTCTTGACAGGTATTATCCATTTGAAGAACACATGTTTTTCTGGATCGGAAATTTAAATACAGGCATATTTATGGGAGGCACCAATGGATATTTTGCCGAATACGAACACATTGCTGAACTGCGAGGCTTCCCCGCTCCCACAACGCATTTTGAAGTAACGGCAAGCCGGTTCAGGGAGAATCGTTTTCTTCCAAAGCGAAGGCAGGAAATGACCGTGGCTAAAAAAGATTATTCTGCCATATCAGATCTCCTGCTGGCAGGCATCAATAGCAAAGAAGTAGAAGCATTCAAACAAAGGAACCGTGATGTACAGCTGACCATGGATGCCGCATTACAAACAGAGATCCAGCAGTCGCTTCAATTACTGGACACATTACGAAACAGCCGTATTTCTGTAGTGATCATGGAGGACAGTACGGGCGATGTTCTTACTTCCGCTGCCTTTCCACTACCCTCAATTGATGAACCTGAAAAACTTTTGCTGACCACAGCTGAAGAAAACAAACTGTCGTACTGGATCACCAATCGTGATCCCGGATTTACCCATGCCACCCAGCCCGGTTCTGCAGCCAAACTGGTTACCGCCTCCGCTGCATTCAACAAAATGGGAATGGAGGCAGCCAGTAAAAATATCCTGATCCGTAAACAGGACCTTATCAGGGTGAAAGGTGAAGAACCGGATGAAACAGGTAATATCAGTTTACAAAGAGCAATTGTACGTTCAAATAATCCGTTTTTCATTAAGCTCGCCAACCAGGAAAGGCTTCAGGAAGAAATGGCTACCATTTACATGCAGACAGGCATGTTTTTGCGTGGAGTGGGTGGTTATTATTTTAATGGGAACCATAGCAATACCGTACAACAGGACAAATGGAGGGAATTCTGGAGGTCAACAGAATTTAAAAGCCTTGATCGCTATAACCCGAACGACATCCGGAAAACCAGGGCTACAGGTGTTTCTGGTATGGCCTGGGGTCAGGGAGAACTCATCTCCACGCCCGCATCCATTGCAAGGGTTGCATCATCCATTGCAAACAATGGGATCATGAGGGAGAACCGTTATGTAATGAAGATCAGCGATTCTCTTTTGGGATTGAATGAAGCTATTGAGGTATTGGAAGATCCGCAGTATGCCGAAGCGCTGACCTCTTATATGAAAGCACAAAGTGCAGGAAAAACAAATAAATTAAAAATTGCTGTAGCAGGAAAAACCGGCACGCCGGAACGTATGGTAAGAGGCAAACGCATAAATGACGGGTGGTATGTATTTTTTGCACCAAAGGCCAACGGAAGAGGCCATATTGTGGTCTGTATAAGAATTGAAAATACCAAAGGCTCAAGTGTAGCGGTGAACCTGGCTGGAACTCATATCATTCCCGCGCTGTTGAAAAGAGGCTATATCCGGGGATTTGCAACACCAGGCCGTCAGCCTGACATTAGAGTACAGGCTGAAGAATAAATATGGACTGTTAATTGAAGTAATTACAATAAAATACAACAATCAACATGTTTGATTTTCATAAACAAAAAAAGAATCCTGTTCAGCCCGATGTTAAAACCATCAGGCACCTCCTTTTGAATTTTATCAAGGACCATTTGCAAAGATGGGAAGGGGAAGGCAGCTTCATCAAAGGGATGCAATTATTCCTTGCTCCTGAACAGGATAAACATGTTTATGAAGCCGTGGTTTATTTTCATGAACCCGGGAAATTTCAACATGAGGAAGTTCAAAAAATTGCAGACGATTACGCAATTGAACTGCCGCCGGCTTGGACGATGGATATTTTTTTTAATGAACAATTACCGGAAGAAGCGGTAAAATCAAAAGAGCTTCCTGTTGCCCTGCATATAGTTACCAACAGAAAGCCAACCATCAATAAACCAACTTCCGCTAAACTAACCGTGTTGAAAGGCGAAGCTGAAAATGAAACCTATAAGATCAATGCAAAAGATGGAAAGATCTGTATTGGCAGGGACAGGGAAACGCAGACATCGGAAGGATTTTTCAGGTTGAACAAGGTTGCATTTCCCGGAAACAGCAATGATCCGGCTAATAAATATATAAGTCGCCAGCATGCACATATAGAATGGAATGCAGAAGCAGGTTGTTTTTTTCTTTTTGCAGATGAAGGCGGATTGCCACCAAGAAATAAAGTAAAGGTGAGGAAGGGTGATGGAGAACTGATAAAACTCCAGGCCTTGCAGATCGGCCATCCCCTGGGAGAGAACGACCAGATCATAATTGGTGAAATGGCACTGTTACAATTTAATTATACGGGAGATCAATAAAATGGCTAAAGTGTTCACGATAACTGAGGGACTGGAAAATTTAGGCGCATTAAAAACAGGTGGCCAGGGTTCTGTATACAAAGGAAAAAGGATTGGTGAGATCATATCTGCAGTAAAAATATTACCAACACCCATGGTCAATGATGATCCGGGCAATAAAAAATATGCAGATTTTCAGAATGAGGTCAATAAACTGCAACGCGTAAACGAGCAACCCAACCCCAATGTGGTAAAGATCCTGGGATCCGGCATAACTGAAACAGGAGGTTTCCCATTCATTGAAATGGAATTTATTGAAGGCCCTGATCTCTGTGAATTGCTGCAACCACCAAATGACAGGATTTTCACTATCAAAGAGACCATCAAAGTGGCCGAACACTTAGCACATGCTCTTTCGCATTGTCATAATCTTGATGTAAAACATGGGGACATCAAAAGTAATAATGTAAAATACAACCGTCATACCGGCAATTATGTGTTGCTTGACTTTGGTTTAGCTGTTATGTCGGATGAACAAAGAAGAACAAGTCTCCGGAATGCAGGTGCTATTGAATTCATGGCCCCTGAACAAAATGAAGGAAAGATGTTTTTTCAAACAGACGTGTACAGCTTCGGCATCATCCTGTTTGAATTACTTGCCGGACAGGTGCCTTTTAAACTGGATAGCAATACGGAAACTGCGCGGAATCATATAATGCTGGCGCATATGGAAACAGGGGTTCCGGACCTGGTTTTGTTACGTAAAAATAATTTACCTGCAAACTGGCCAGAAGAAAAGAAGGAAGCAGAAATGAATTTACCAGCCTGGTTAACCCATGTAGTTTACAAATGCCTTGAAAAACAGATTGAGAACCGGTTTGCAAATGGTGAAGTATTGTATGAATTTGTTTGCCTGAACAATACCCTTTCCACCGGTACTCCTGAGCTGAATGCAGGCAACACAGCTATACTTCAGGAAATAAATAAACGGCTTATTTCAGAAAAAGAAATCTTACAGGAACAACTCCTGCTTCAGCAAAAAGCCACAGAGGAAAAAGAAAAGGAATTAATTCTATTCAGAAACAGCCTGCAACATCATGCTATCTCTACTTCCCCATCTCCTGGTCATGGTGTTTCAAAAGCGGCTTTTTCAGGACTGGTCTTCACCAGCATCATTCTGGCTTCCATTGCCGCCTATGGATTATTTTTCCGTAATGCAAACAGCATTGCTTCAACCGAGGAAGTAGTACCGGCAGACAGTACCCACTTTTATGT
>CBIHLW010000076.1:0-9205 GCA_966210755.1 uncultured bacterium | reverse complement strand
CTTTTTCTCTTTTGAGCTCTTTGCCCACTTCCTTTACTCTTTCCACTCTTTTGCTCTTAGCTCATCTCTTTTTTCCTCTTATTCTTCCCTTCTTTCTTTGATCTCTTCAACGATCTCATTCAGGAATTAATCAATTGATGTTGTTCAAAGAACTCCTTTTCCCTGTCGTCTTAATGCCACCCTGTTCTCATTCATTTCCTTTTCACCAATCACCAGCATGTAAGGCACCTTCATTAATTCAGTATCGCGGATCTTTCTTCCAATCTTTTCGCTCCTGTCATCAATTGCAGCACGAATATCTGCTTTTTTTAATTTTTGCAGCACTTCTTTTGCATAGTCTCCAAACTTATCGCTGATGGGCAGGATCCTGACCTGTAGCGGAGCCAGCCACAAAGGCAGTTTGCCTGCATAATGCTCCAGCAGGAAGCCTATAAACCGCTCATGGGTTCCCAATGGTGCCCTGTGAATGATCAGGGGAGTTTCAGCGCTGTTGTCGGCCGTGGTATATTGTAATTTAAAGCTCCGGCCTTGTGAAAAATCCACCTGATTGGTGGCAAGTGTAAATTCCCTTCCAATTACACTATAGATCTGCACATCGATCTTCGGACCATAGAAGGCTGCTTCATCCTGTACTTCAACATAAGGAATATTAGATTCTTTCAAAACATTCCTGACCATGGTTTCCGTTTCTTTCCAGAGTTCGGGTTCATTTACATACTTGATACCAAGTTTATCAGGTGAATGCAGCGATAAACGCATCACGTATTTATCAATTCCGAATATCTTAAAATACTTAAGATACATATCATTCACAGCTCGGAATTCATCATTGAATTGTTCTTTGGTACAATAGATATGCGCATCATTCATGTGAAGGCAGCGAACCCTCATCAACCCAAACAGTTCACCACTTTGCTCATACCTGTATACTGTTCCGTATTCAGCGATCCTGTAAGGAAGGTCTCTGTAACTTTTTGGTTCTGCAGCAAAGATCTTATGGTGATGCGGGCAATTCATGGATTTGAGATAGTACTTCTCCCCTTCCAGTTCCATAGGCGGATACATGCTATCAGCATAATAAGGCAGGTGTCCGCTGGTAAGGTACATGCTTTCCTTAGCAATATGAGGTGTAACAACTCTTTTATATCCCGCTTCGGATTCTGTTTCTTTAGCCAGCTTTTCCAGTTCTTCAATGATCACCGTTCCATTTGGAAGCCACATGATCAGGCCCTGTCCTACATCATCATCAAGTGTATAAATTCCCAATTCTTTTCCAAGTTTCCTGTGGTCTCTTTTCTTTGCTTCTTCCAGCATCTGCAGATACTCATCCAGTTGTTTTTGAGACGGGAAGGTTACACCATATATTCTGGTGAGTTGTTTGTTCTTTTCATCGCCCTTCCAATAAGCTCCGGCAATATTGGTGAGCTTAATGGCCTTAATAAATCCAGTGCCCGGAATGTGCGGTCCGCGACAGAGGTCAGTAAAATTTCCCTGAGTATAGAACGTTATGGCGCCATCTTCCAGTCCCTGGAGAAGGTCCAGTTTATATTCATCTCCTTTCCCGGTAAAATAATTCAGGGCTTCCGCTTTTGGAATTTCCTTTCTGATGTAAGGATTATTTTGTTTGGCCAGTTCAGCCATCTTTTTTTCCACTTTGCGCAGGTCTTCTTCTGTTATGGTCTCACCTCCAAGGTCAACATCATAATAAAATCCATTGTCCAGGGCCGGACCTACCCAGAATTTGGCACCAGGGTATAAGCTTTCAATAGCTTCTGCCATCAGGTGGGCTGAAGAATGCCAGAATGTATTCTTTCCTCCGTTATCATCCCATGTCAGAAGTTTACATTGAACATCCTGTTCAATGGGCCGGGTGGCATCCCAAACCTGTCCATTGATTTCTGCTGCCAATACTTTTCTTGCCAGTCCTTCTGATATAGACCTGGCAATGTCCATGGCCGATACGCCTTTATTGTACTGGCGTACCGCACCGTCGGGTAATGTTATGTTAATTGATTCACTCATAAAGAGCGGCAAAATTAACAAATTCAATCGCTTCCGGTGGATTTAAAAACGGCTTAATAATTTAATTTGCACAGTAATGATTTCAACACTGCGAAAATTATCTGTAGCCTTTGTGTTTTTGACCATGCTTCTGCCATTTGCAGCCAGTAGCCAGGATCTTACCGGCATCTGGCGTGGCCGCTTTGAAACCTTTACGGGGGAAGAATACAGGTTTGAAATTCAGATTGAGCAGACCAGTACCAACAGGATATCAGGTGTTTCCTATTCCTACCTTGATGTTCGTTTTTATGGAAAGGCAACACTAACAGGATATTTTACCAAAAATTCCGGTTCGGCATTGATTCAGGAAATCAAGACCGTTGAAGTGAAATCTGCCAGCGGTGACGGGGCATGTATTATGAAATGCCAGTTTGTTTATTCCAGATCCGGCAAGGAAGAATTTCTGGAAGGTACTTATACAAGTGTTGTGGAAGGTTCCAATCCTCCCAGAAATTGCGGAGGGGGAACCGTGAGGTTAAGAAGAGTGAGCACTACAGATTTTTATGTTGAACCATTCCTCCGCAAAAAAATGGAAGAGGATAAACCGGTAAAAAAAGAGGAAGAAAAAAAACCGGTCACAAAACCGCAAACCAAACCGGTAACAAAACCGGTTATAAAAACACCTCCGGTTGTACAAAGACCCAAAAAGGACTCAGCTATCGAAAGGGCAGATCCCATTATAAAAGAGGATCCTGCCAGGAAATCAGTTGTAAAGATCCCTGAAACCACCAGGTCGCGCGAGAATGAATTAATACAGACTTTCACTATTACAAATAAAGAGATCAGTGTGCGATTATATGATAATGGTGAAATTGATGGCGATACCATATCGGTATATCTTGACGGCATACCACTTGTTTCCAACAAAGGCCTGTCTACTTCACCCATCACACTCCAATTAGAAATGGATGAAGACAATGCTGAACACGTATTGATCATGGTGGCAGAGAATCTGGGACGCATTCCTCCTAACACTTCGCTTATGCTGGTACATGATGGAGATAAAAGGTACCAGGTAAGTATCACATCAACTGAGCAAAAAAATGCCATGGTCCGTTTCAGGTACCAAAAGAAATAGGCTGACCATTTATATAATTTTCAATGGTGCAAAAATGAAATCCAGTATTTTCCATTCGTGAATACCCGCCTTTTCATATCTATACTGCTGATACTGGCCAATAATTTTGTTCAATCCCAGGAACTCAACGGTATCTGGAAAGGTACGCTGACACAGCAGCCCGGTGGGTGCTTCCCGGTTTACCATGTTGAATTGCAGGTAAATATTAATGATAATCAGGTGGCGGGTTTCTGTTATCATTATTCTGATATATCCAATTACGTTAAAAAAGATTACAACGGTATTTACAATGCAGCCACTAAAACCATAAATATCCAGGAACAAAAAGTAATGATCTTTAAAATTCCCCAGGACTGTACACCGTGTGTGAGATATTTTACACTGGCTTACAGCAGAAGAGGAAATGAAGAAACACTTAGCGGTGACTGGGGTGGTGTGGTGATGAATGGAACAACTGCCTGTACACCCGGAAAGATTGTATTGCACCGGGTTGTTGAATCGGAATTCAACCACATCCAGGAAATCAGGGTTGATACCGGTACTCTCAGACTTGATTTTTATGATAATGCCCAGATAGATGGTGATTCCATTACGGTAACGGTGAATAACCAGGTTCTTGTATCAAACCAGAAACTCGGATTAAAACCAGTATCAGTTGAAATAAAAGTTAGTCTCGAAAATCCCGAACAGGAAGTAACCATGGTTGCCAATAACCTTGGCACCATTCCCCCAAATACAGCCATGCTGATTGTAAAGACCGGAAGTAAAAGATACAAACTCTTCCTTGCCTCCAATGGAAAGAAAAACGCTCAGGTAAGGTTTATTTATGAGAAAAATCCGGAGTGAGTCAATTAAATATATTGAATGACAATATTCATAATCCGGATAATTCTTACTTCCGGTTAAAATTTAAAGTTCCATGTAATTGAAGGCAAGATGGGAAACAGGGAAACCTGCCTTGCTTCTATTTTCAATGTTCCGTTCAAAGGATCTCCGGTTTGATTGAAATAAACAAAGTAAGGATTCATTCTGCTATAGGCATTGTACACACTGAATACCCAATAGTGTTCCAGTTTTCTTTTTTTCTTTGGCACCGGGGTGTAAATAGCCGAAAGGTCGATACGATGATATGGTTTGAGCCTGTATTTATTGATGCTGCTGTATTCCTGTGTAAGAATCCCATTGATGAAGTAGAATCTTTCGGGCAATGAGGTGGCATTACCGGTTCCATAAACAAACACGCCTGATAACTTCCATTTATTGTTCAATTCAAAATTGCCTACTACCGACAGGTCATGCCTTCTGTCATATTTTGCAGGATATTTTAATCCATTATTCAAAGCAGGAAATTTGCGCCAGGTCCACGAAAGCGTATATCCAATCCATCCCGTAAATCTTCCTCTTGCCTTATTTACAAAAAGCTCGGCACCATAACTCCATCCTTTTCCAAAAACAAATTCTTCTTCTGGGTCACTCAATCCGGGTGTATAGCCTTCGCGGTATTCGATCTGGTTCTGCATATCCTTGTAATACAACTCTACGGAAGTTTCAAATTCATTATTATTGAAATTTTTGAATACACCCGCTGCATACTGCCAGCTTAATTGTGGTTTTACCCTGAATGTACTGGGCACCCACAGGTCGGTTGGCAGTGTGGTGCCTGCATTACTTACGAGGTGAATGAACTGAAGGTTTCTTGTAACAGATGCTTTTATAGATGTTGATGTGCCGGCAGCAAACCTCATGGTGAACCTGGGTTCAAGACCATTATAATTGATGATCTTTTCAAAATTTCCATAAACAGTGCTGTCTGTCTTATTTTGGTTGTCGTCCCTTGTGTATCTGGTGTAGGGACCTATTTGTGTGAAGGCTGACCACCTCAATCCATAATTGATCCTGAACTTTTCACTGATGTCCCAGTCATCCTGTATATAAGCAGCATTTTCAATAGCAAATTTTTCTCCATCGGATACCGGGTTGAAAACAACAGAATCCTGACGGCCTGAGGTAACATTCGGAATGAATTTATGATAAGTAATCTGCGCACCGAATTTCAATAGGTGTTGGGAGGTTGGGTAATAATCAAAATCAACTTTAGCATTACCATCCCTGATACCCGATGAAAGTTTAATGTTGAAATTATTCTGGGCAGCACCAAAACTAAAATGGTAGTCATTATATACAAGAGAAGTATTGGCAAATAATTTTGGACCGAACACGTGGTTCCATCTTATGGTAGCCGTTGAATTGCCCCATGGTATATTGGCATTGAAGGATAATTCTGAATTATTAAAAGTAAATACGTCTCTTCCAAAATAACCACTCAGATACAACCTGTCCTTTTCAGAAAACCGGTAGTTGATCTTGGCATTCAGATCATAGAAATAATACCCTGAGCCATAAAAATTGCTGGTTCTTTTGATAAATGGTTTTGCTAAGGCATCTGCATAGGTTCTTCTTGCCGATACAATAAATGAAGCCTTATTTTTTATCAGTGGACCCTGTACTGAAAACCTGGAAGCAATCAAACCAATTCCTCCTTCTGCCTGGAAACGATTACTGTTGCCATCTTTCATTGATACATCAAGAACAGATGAAAGTCTTCCGCCATATTGTGCAGGCATTCCACCTTTAACAAGGGTTACGTTTTTAATGGCATCTGAATTGAAAATGGAAAAGAATCCGAATAAATGCCCAGTATTGTATACCACTGCTTCGTCAAGCAAAATAAGGTTCTGGTCCGGACCTCCTCCTCTTACATAAAAACCTGCATTGCCTTCACCTGCATTTCTTACACCTGGCAGGAGTTGAATGGTTTTAAGGATATCAACTTCACCCATAAAAGCTGGTATGTTCTTTATCCGGGAAACTGAAAGATCTACCTGTCCCATTTGCGCTGATCTTACATTCATGTCTCTTCTTCTGCTGTAAACCACCACTTCATTCAGCGCTGCAGCTGCCGGAGAAAGAAAAATATTATGTTCTATGTTTTTGTTGATACTTAGGTGAAAAGTTAGTGAGCGGTAAGATACATGACTCACTAAAACGTTGTATTCCCCTTCGGAAAGGGTAATTGAATAAAAACCATACTGATTACTGGTAACATTCTTATTGTTGACGGTTAAACTTGCACCAATAACAGATTCACCGCTGCTGCTGTCTTTTATATAACCATTGATCGTATACCTGTTCTGGGCATGAACCGTCAATAGGTTTACCAGGAAAAATAATATAAAAAAGGAACGCATTAGTTGTCTTTAGAATTGACCCCTATCTTTTTTTCAAGCGTACCACATTCAAGCATCCCTGCTTTGTAATAAGGATGATGTAAACCCAGGTAGGGATTTCTTTTTTCTTCCGTTTTACTGATCCATACACCTCTGCCCGTATCATTGAAAGGCATGGTGCATTCCTGCAGATAAACAGGTTTATGATCATATTCAATAGCATCAAGAAAAGCAAAAAGATTTTCTGACACAAGATGAAAACTATGGCGTTTTGCAGTAAGGTCGCCATCAGCGAGCATTTTTTGAACAGCGTTGGCGGCCTGGTTAAAAAATACATTTCCTTCCAGCAGGGTCCGTCTCGTATCTCCGGTAACCGTATCCAGGTTTTGGGATAGCTGGTTAAGGCTTTCACCCAATATTGTAGCGGCGCTGTCCACCTTAGTTGAATCCCATTGAACCAGCGTTTCTGATAAGAAATAATAATTGAGCAGACCTGAATCAATAGCTCCATTGATAGCAGGACTGTATTTTGCCGCAACCGGCGACGCCCTGTTATCATTTTCGTTTTCGTTGCAGGCAGTGATACATAGGGTAAAAAAAGCAAAGATGAAAAACCTGTTCATTGGTAAGATTTATGCAAAAATAACGGTCCTGCAGGTGTAAACCCTTCAGACTGCAATTCCGGGACAGGCCCTGACTGCTCATCTGATTTTTTTAACCGGGATAATTTAATCATGTTAATCTTTGATTTTTCCCCTGAATCCCTGTCCTGTCTGTTTATCTTTGCGGCTCTTAAATATTAGCTTATATGCTGGCGGGTTTTCAAAATGTAACATTCGAATTTGGTGCGAGGGTCATAGTAAAAGATGCTACCTGGCATATTCATCCCGGGGAACGCATTGGTTTGATTGGATACAATGGAACCGGAAAATCAACGCTGCTTAAAGTGCTGGTGGGAGAATACACGCCCTCAGGTGGAACAGTTGAACGCAGCCGGAGTACTTCAATTGGATACCTGCACCAGGACCTTTTGAGTTTTGAAACAACTGAATCTATCGTGGAAGTAGCCATGCATGCTTTTGATAAAGCAAAGACACTGGAAAAGGAACTTGACCGTATGGTGAAGGAACTTGAAATTAACCAGACCGATAAATTGCTGGATGAATACAGCCATAAACTGCATGATTTTGAAGAGGCGGGCGGGTATGTGATGCAACATAAAACCGAAGAGATCCTGCAGGGTCTGGGTTTTGAAAACAACGATCTTCAAAGGCCGTATAAAGAATTCAGCGGAGGATGGAGAATGAGGGTGTTACTGGCCAAAATGATCCTTCAGCAACCCGACCTTTTATTACTGGATGAACCTACCAACCACCTTGACCTGCCCTCTATTGAGTGGCTGGAAAAATACCTCACACATTACCAGGGCTCTGTTGTGATCGTTAGCCACGACAAGTATTTCCTTAACCGGATGGTAACCAAGATAGTTGAAGTTTACCAGCAGCAATTGCATATTTATAACGGCAATTTTGATTTTTATGAAACTGAAAAAGCACTAAGGGTAGACCTGCAGCAAAAAGCATACGAGAACCAACAGGATTATATCAGGCAAAATGAAAGATTGATCGAAAGGTTCAGGGCCAAGGCCAGCAAAGCAGCTATGGCACAAAGCCTGATGAAAAAACTTGATAAACTCGACAGGATCGAAGAAGCTGAAATTGAAAGGCCCAATATCCGGATCAATTTCCGCCTGGATAAACAACCGGGAAAAGTGTTGGTTGAATTAAAGGATATTACTAAAAAATTCGGGGACAATGTAATTGTTGAAAATACATCTGCAGAAATTGAAAGAGGTGATAAGATTGCACTGATAGGTGCCAATGGTAAGGGAAAGTCAACACTGTTAAGGATCATTGCCGGAGTGGAATCCTTTCAGGGCGAAAGAAAATGGGGTCATAATGTTGATGAAAGCTTTTATGCCCAGCACCAGCTGGAAGCCCTTAATATGAATAATACCATATTAGATGAAATGAAAGAATGCGGTAGTCAAATGACCGAACTTGAGTTAAGAGGGCTGCTGGGGTGTTTTTTATTCAGTGGTGACGATGCGGATAAAAAGATCAGGATTCTGAGTGGTGGTGAAAAAGCAAGGGTTGCACTGGCAAAGACCATTGTAAGCAAGGCCAATTTCCTGATGCTGGATGAGCCAACCAACCACCTTGACATGCACAGTTGCGATTTGCTGATCGAAGCCCTTAATAAATATCAGGGGAGTATCATCATTGTAAGTCACGACCGTTACTTTATCTCAAAAACTGCAAACAAGATATGGGAGATCGTTGACCATGAGATCAAGGAATTTAAAGGCGGTTATGAAGAATGGGTTGAATGGAAAGAAAGAATGAAGGACAGAAGTACCAATACAGAGGTGCGCGGTGCAAAACCGGTGAAGCCCGCTAAAGAAAAAAAAGAAAATATTGCAGCTGTAAATGGTAATACGGGAACAGAAACCAAAGTTCAAACCGCTGATGAAAAAACACAAATAAAAAAAGACCTGCAAAGATTGCAGAAACAGTTCCAGCAGGTTGAAAAAAAGGTTGAAGAACTAAAAAAGCAAAGTTCAGTGTTGGAAACACAACTGGCCCTGCCGGAAACTTACTCCAATCCTGAAAATTTCAAAAAAGCAGAATTGAATTATAAGCAGGCATCAGAACAACTGAAGCATGCCAATCTGCAATACGAGGAATTATTTGAAAAGATCATGAAGCTTGAAGAAGCGCTGACAGGTTAGCTTTCTTTCATTTTGATAAAGTCACTCACCAGGTAACTAATTAATTTA
>CBIHLW010000075.1:0-9345 GCA_966210755.1 uncultured bacterium | reverse complement strand
ATATTACATTCGGGCTGAATTTTTCAGGATGATTTTCCAATTCATTTTTTAATTCATCTTTTGAAAACTCAATATCTGTATTCAATACAAAAAAACGACCTCCTTTTTCTTCGATCCTTTCCCTGCAATTGTGCTGCAAATAAAACAGGTTGATATCCCTGGCATGCGCCTGAACATCATAATGAGCGCCCAGTTCTGCAGAGGTTCCAGCCACGATCTCTATGGCTTTATGATTAAAGATATCGTCCGAAAAAATATTTATCATTGACCTTTTCAACGCCGGATGATCCGGGATCAGCACTACAAGTCCGTATGTACCAAATAATTCATTCACCAGTTCAAAAGTTGACTGCTGAATGGTTTTTCCTTCGGCATAACATCGTTTAAGCAGGTCAATAAACTCATTGCCGAATGGTTCAACACTAAGCTGTCCTTCCATTTCAGCGATCAGTTTCTGAAGCTCATTATCAACAAGCATCCGGCCGACAGCACCCTGCTGGTCTGTTTTCCATTCTATTTTTTTCCCTGAGATATAGGTGTGGTTCAATTCTTCAAAATCAGCAACTTACGATCCCATATAATAAACAGTAACGAAATGAAATTGCTACCATTCATTAATCAACTGTTCAGCAATGCGGATCACATGAAGGATCTTGTATACGAAATATAAAGGACCGGTAAAAAGATTTGGCTGATGGGCCGTTGTAATAGTAAAGCTATCCCCTGATAAAAGTGAGGCTATATTAAAATCAACCTTTTCATTTGATGGTACAGAGGCATATTGTTCCTGTAATACGCTTACAAGCACTTCCCTGTTGGTATCAAAACTTTTCCTTTTCTCAATTGAATTTTTCAGGCCTTCCGGTGTAGGTGGCCATTCATAAAATGGTCGCAGGCGGGGATCGGCATCAAGGTAATCGGTAATTATCCTGGTAAATGAGTTGGTTTTATGGTATGGTATATAACTCGACGCAAACATGGGTTAAAAATAAAAACATCTGATCATTCAAAGTGTTAAGTGTAGAAAGAATCATTCTTTTTATCAGCTTAATTGCAGTATTGGATTCCCGGTACGGCAATCCCATTTGGTGTACTATATCCTCTTCAACCTGAATTAAAAATCCCGCCACTCAAAGTGGCGGGATCCGTTTTTAGTGGTTTTGTAAATTACATTTTTATAAATCGCATTACACCGGTTGTACCTCTGGTAGTGCTACCAACAATCTGGTAGCTACCCTGGGCTAAGTGACCCAATTGTAAGTGAATATCATTCCGGCCTGCAAAAGCCTCCCTGGTAAAGCTCATTACAATTCTTCCGTTTGCATCTACCACTGACCAGTTGATCTTCATGGCTCTTCTTGCGTGTAAACGAAGAATGCTATGGTTTTGAACCAGGTTGGGCATCATCACCATGCTGGTAACATCAGCATCTATATTGGTGGTAGCTGTAGGGAATGAAATAGCTCCAAAATTACCAATGGCAAATGATCCGAATAAAACAGTATTTACGCCCACCTGCCTGTCGTTGGGTGTTCCGCTTGGAGTAACGCCTGTTGGAGGACTCACAATGGTCCAACCCGATCCGTTGTTTACTGCTGCTTCCATTACCAGTGATGCAGTTGCGTTTGTATTCATATCTGTTTCCACAAACTGGAATACCAGGTTAACTTCAGAAGCGGGAACTGTGTTGGGCACCACATACCATGTTCTGTTGACAGCCCTGTTAGGGTTATTGATGGCTGGAGTAATACCTGTTGCTACACGCACCTGATAATTTCTGCCCTGACCGTTTGAAATGATCACAGGATTGTATGAGGTGGCATCCGGACCAACAGGGATCACCACCGGCATGGCATTTATATTATTACTTATCACAACACCAGTGCCGTTGGTTATTATATGGCTTGCCGCACTACCGGATGTGGAACCATTCAAACTAAGAGTTGAAGCGCCCGTAGTGATATTTCCATTAGTAAGGATTAAACCGTTTTCAATGCTCATGTTACCTGTAAGCGTTATGCCTCCCGTACCATTCATGATCACAGTTCCTACAGTGATGGCACCTATATTCTGGTTTGCATTTCCTCTGAAAGCAACAAAGCCCGAAGGCGCACTGAACGTTCCTCCATTTGAAAAATTTCCATAGATATTCAGAAAAGCACTGGCTGCAACGGTTAAGGAAGTACCGTTGTTGATAGTGAGATTTCTTACATTGGCAATGCCGTTAACTACAGGTGCATAAGGAGTACCTGAAGTGATCACCACATCGCTTGTTGATGTTGGCACACCACCACACCAGTTAGCCGGCGTATTCCAGTCAACACTGACCACACCAAGCCATGCATTATTATCAGCAACCGTTAAAATGGCATTGTTTGATGTAGCATTACCGCATAAGCCGGTGATGATTACACTGTAGGTGGCAGCATCAGCAGATGTAACCGCATTCAATACAAGACTGGACCCGGTTGCGTTTGGAATATCTGTGTTATTCTTTCTCCACTGATAAGTAAGGCCGGCACCTATTGCTGTAACATTAAATGTAACATTTGATCCGGTACATACTGCCTGGTTTGCAGGCTGGCTGGTTATAGCCGTATTTGGACTCACTGTTGCGGTAACAGATGCACGTGGACTTTCACAACCTTCAGTGATCTTAATATTGAAGAAAGCATTGTACTGGGTAAGTGAGGTGGATGCTGTAGAAGATGTTGCAGAACCTACTATAGAGAATCCTCCGAAAGCTGAAACAAAAGGATAGGAACAGGTATACGTTCCAATACGGCTTATGCCACCTGATGCATTTGTCATTTGATAATTTCCTGATAAAGGAATAGCCCATCCAAGACCAAGTTGTTGAGGCGTTCCCACCTGGGCTGATGTAAATGTGAATGATGCAGTTTGCAGGTTGGTTGTAGATCCGCTTTCCCTTAATGCAAGCGTCAACTCTGTTCCTGTTGGGATCACCCAGACAGAATCAACCCTTACCGGACCAGAGGTAGAAATTCTCATAGGCCAGTCAGTTGCCGAACTGGAATTGATACTTCCACAGCCGGTGGCATCTGGTGCCAGACCAACTACAGAACTCCCGCCACCCTGTATAGCACCTACATAATAGGTAGTTGTTGTATTTAATACCGGTGTGGTAAATGCCGTACCTGTACCAACAGGTAAACCGCCCGTTGCAGCTGTATACCAGTTCAATGCGGCACCGGTAGTGCTGGTGGCATTTAGCGTTAATGTACCATCCCCGCATCTGGCAGCTCCGGCACTGGTAAGCACCTGCGGATTATTGATGTTAATGGTTATTACAGGCTGCTGACAAATATTTCCGGCAGCATCTTTCAATTCAAGTTTGTAATGAGAAGTAGTGGTAAGAACGGGTGTAACATAAGTAATTCCGGTTGCACCGGCAATCAGATTATAACTGATTCCATCAGCTGAAGAATACCATTGTGTTGTGGCAGCACCCAAACCCGTATTGGGTGAATAACTTAAGGTGGTGGTTCCACTCACACATATTTCCTGTGGCAAAGCGGACAATGTAATTGTTGCAGGTAATACAGTAAGATGTAATGAATCTATATTCTGGCAATTGGTTACAGTGTTGTTTGCTGTAGCAATATAGGTATAGGTGCCCGCTGTACTTGTTTTGGCAAAAACTATGGATGTACTGCCTCCGGTGTATGGAATTGTGGCACCCGGATCTGAATATAATCCAGTTACCGGCAACCAGGTAAAATTATTGTAATCGGCTAAACTTGAATTTACCTGCAGGGTGGTAACCGTGTTATTACAAACTGTGGTTGAATTAGTGATGTCAAATGCAGGTGATGGAACTATGGTGGCCAATACTGATGTTCTGGCACTTTCACAGCCTTCACTTATATTCAACTGGAAGAAGGCATTGTAAGTAGTGGTGTTGGTAGCAGCTGTGGATGAAGTTGCAGATCCTACAATTGAAAATCCATTGAGCGCAGATGTAAACGGATAAGAACAGGTGAACGTCCCTATCCTGTAAATATTACCGGAGCTGTTTGTGAGCTGATAACTTCCGGATGCCGGAATGGCAAAGCCAAGATTTATCTGTTGCGGAACACCCACCTGTGCACTGGTAAATGTAAAAACCGCTGTCTGAATATTGGCTGTTGACAATGCCTGCCTTAATGCAACGGTTAGGCTCGTACTATTTGGTATCACCCATGCAGAATTGATAGTAATGGGCGCTGTTGTATTAAATCTCATTGGCCAGTCAGTAGCGGTACTTGAATTGATAGTGCCGCATGTAGTGGATGTTGGAGAAATTCCTACATCTGAACTGGCTCCGCCTTCAGCTGCCGAAACATAATAGGTGGTATTTGTGCTGATAACAGGCGTTGTAAAATTATTACCGGTTCCAACTGGTGACCCGCCGGTAGCTGAAGTATACCAGTTCAATGTGGTGCCTGGAGAACCGGTAGCCGATAAAACAACTGTTCCCGGACCACACCTTGTTGCTGCTGTTGTTGAAAGCAATTGTGGATTGCTGAATAAAACAGTTACTACGTTGGAGGTGTCGCCGCTACCTGCACAGGAAACATAAGCCCTGTAATAAGTGGTAACTGTATTGGGAACAGCCGGCGAATAGGAAATGCTGTTGGTGCCTGTATTTATCCAGGATCCCGCAGCACCGGTTAATGATTCCTGCCACTGGATATTACCGCCGCTGCTTCCTGAGAGTGACAGTACAGGAATGCCACCTGTGGCGCAGAAAGATGCCGGGTCTGAAGAAGCTGTGCCGGCTTCAAGTGCCGTAACCATTCTCTGTGCTGCCGGCATGGCGTCATTCAATGCATTGGCATCACCAGCAGTACTTGTGGAAGCATTGAAAACGTAAGTACCTGCAGCAGTCATATTGTAATTGCTACTGATGATCACGTTTAATGTGGCATCAGGAGCAAGCGTTCCTGAATTGATGGTCACCGGAGTAAAGCTGATGGCATTTGGACCCGTAACCGAAACGTTTACCGTAACGGGAGTAGTGGAAAAATCAATAGAGGTTGAACTGAAGTTCCTGATCACTACAGTTACGGTTTCAGCATTGCTGTAACAGTTTTGCTGCGCTGGGACAAGCAGATCAACCGCACCTACATCTGTACCCACAGTTGCTACGGTCTCATACGATCCGGGTGTTGGGGTAGCATCTCTCACCGTACCAATAATATCGGAATTCACTCCAACATTGGCACCGGCTGAAGCAATGGTGGAATTAATTGGATAGAAGTTTCCATTTACAGCATCGGCAAAAACGGGGTCAACACTAAGACTTTGCTGGTCATAAGCTGAAGAATTGGCTGCCTGCCATGCAGTAAGCGTGGCATAATCAGTAGTGCCATAAGCCCCGGTAAATGCATTTGTTGTGTTTACATACAGAACATTATTATTAGACAGAATGGAAGAACCGGTGGTATTAAAAAACAATGCATGTTTTTCACCAGTGCCTCCGCGTGATATGTAAACAATATTATTTCTGAATTCAATATTATTTGCGGAAGTGGTTTGATAAAAACCTCTTGTTACATCGTTTGATACGGTTGAAGGATCATTTAATACAACAGTATTATGATAATAACGTACACCATTTGAACCGGTATTATACAGGCCATACTGGGTTCCGTTGGTGCTATTGAAATTGTAGATGAGGTTATTGATGATACTATTTTCTGAACCGGCAGGTGCATCATTCCCATCCAGATATATTCCGTATGCCGCATCCGTCTGGTCAGTAGCTATGGTATGAGTAGAATGTATCCTGTTTGCGGAAACCAGCGCCCTGATATTTCCACCAGTAAAATCAATACCGGTGAACAGGGTTACTGCCGCCCTGTTTGCCCTGCTGATATTATTGTTGGTTATAAGGACACCATCTGTCTGGCTGATCTCGATACCTGTTGTATAAAAATCACGGATGGTATTATTGATGATCTGGTTATTTACTGCATTGGCCGATCCTGTTGAACCCGAAATTATTATACCCTGGTAAGCTCCGGTAATGGTGTTATTACTGAATGTATTATTACTGGCACTTCCATCTGTGGTTACCGAGGTTTCTGCTCCTGAGATCACAATTCCACCGCTATTACTTTGAGACGTACTGGTTACTACGCTCACATCTATTGAACAATTATTGATGGTATTATGGTCAGCTCCATTGGTAAGATGAAAGCCCCAACCGTAATTATTTCCGGATTGAACGAGCAGGTTCAGATCCCTGATGGTAATATAATCAGTGCCATTAAGCTGGAAAAGATATCTGGCCGATGATGTAGGCGCATATCTCAAAGTGGCCGTGCCATTTCCATCAAAAGTTACCGTATTAACAGCACTTGATCCGGATATAACCGGCAGTGAAACCTGTTCATCATAAAAACCTGCAGCTATCTCAAAAACAATGGGTCCTGCAATTCCACAACTGAGGGCAAATTCAACATCTGTAAAGGTCTGAAAATTGGTAGCTGAATTGGGTTGTGAACCATCAATAGTATATGTTCCACCAGGTAATGGCTGAGAAACTGAAACAGTAAATGGGGCTGTAGTAGAATTAGATGCTCCACAACTTACGGTTACAGCATAAGATGTATTTGCCGTAAGTGCAGGGGTTGTATAGCTTACTCCGGTTGCACCGCTTATTGGAGTATAAGGTCCTCCCCCTGAAGATGAAAGCCACTGATAGGTTAAACCTGTTGCTGCCGTTTGGCCTGTGACCGATAAAATAGTTGACTGACCACTACAAACACCCGATATCCCGGAAATAGTGCCTGGGTTAGGCGGGCCAACACAGTTGAGCGCCTGAATGAATGAGATACTGCCATAAAAACTTCTGGGTGTATTTGAAATGTTGTCGGGAAAATATCCAACATAGGTTGCACTGGCCGCATTGTTCTGGGCATAGATCTCCAGGCCCCCACCTGAGAAAAGATTTGCTGAAGCCCCACTGGCACCGTAATATGGCCCGCCTCCGTTAAGAGCAGCAAGTGCCAGCCTGTAGGTAGTGTTGGAAGGAATTATTAATGATATACCTGTTAAAACCGGTGTTATGCCCGCAGATGCTCCGGAGGTTACCGTATTACCAGCTGATACCTCTATCCAGCCATTTGAAGTGTTGATATCAGATGGAGCGCCTGTAACCGCAGATGGATGATACCATAAGGAAAAATTGGTAGTTGTATTGGCAGGCATATAATTACTGATATCAGTAATTAATATGCTGTAAGGATTGGTGTTTCTGATGCCAAAAACGATAGCACTGGGATCAGATGACCAGTAAGTTGCGTTTGTGGTTGTGGTACTAACAACAGTTTGTGAAAAACAATGAAAGGATAAAATGGAGCTAATGACCAATAAAGTCAATTTCACTTTCATTAAAAAGTAAATTTTCCTCATAAGCAATAAATTAAACTGTAACGGACCGTAAGAGATATTTATGGAAAAGTAAGCCTTTTTACACTATGAAAGCTGCTCAAAAATATGATCAAAAACCCTTTATAATACTTAAACAGCCTTACAGGAAACTACAATTCCGTTTTATCGTGGTATATCCTTTTCAATCTCAATACATTCTCATCTCTAAGTTCCTCAGGCAATAATTCATCATCCCAGTTCTGAAAACATACGGGCCTTGCAAATCTTTTGATCCCATCTGATCCTACTGCAGAAAACCTGCTGTCCGTTGATGCCGGATAAGGGCCACCATGATGCATGGCCATGGAAACCTCAACACCCGTGGGAACTCCATTTAATACGAACCTCCCACAAAATGCTGCCAGGCTGTCTACCAGCTGAGGATGACTCCTCACTTCCTCCTTAGTAGCCATTAACGTTGCAGTAAGCTGACCTTCCATAACCTGAGCAACATTGATCATGTCATCGATATCAGAACATGTTACCAGTAAACTGAAAGCACCAAAAACTTCCTGGTGCAATAATGGGTTGATCAAAAATGTTTCCGATGAAACCGTTGCCAGGGTAGTTAGGCATAAACTTTCTTTATCTGAAGGGCCTTCATTAGTAAGCAGTGTTACACCCTGTTGGGCCAGCATTTCCTTTCTTTTTTGGAAAAAGTTAGTTGCTATGCCACTATGCAGCATTTCTGCCGGAGATACACCATTCATTTTACTGGTAAGCAGTTGCTGAAAGTTATCCAGTTCTTCAGATCGTATGCCAACCAGGATGCCCGTATTTGTACAGAACTGCCCGGCACTGGCAGTGATTGATTTCAAATACATGTTTACTATGGCTTCCATGTCCTGCTTCAATTTTCCCGGTAACATGAATACAGGATTCACACTTCCCATTTCCGCAAAAACCGGTATGGGAACCGGTCTTTTGCCGGCAAGATCAAACAAAGCCCTTCCACCGTTCAACGACCCTGTAAAACCCACTGCCTTTGTTAAGGGATGTTGTACCAGTGCTTTCCCCGTTTCAAAGGAAGCTCCCTGAAGATGAATAAAAACATCTGCAGGCAGATCAGATTTTTTAACAGCACGCTGAATAGCATCTGCAACCAGGTTAGAAGTTAAAAGATGCGCGGGGTGTGCTTTTACAACAACCGAACATCCTGCTGCAAAAGCACAGGCGGTATCTCCACCGGCAGTTGAGTAGGCAAATGGAAAATTAGAAGCGCCAAAAATAACCACAGGACCAAGTGGAACCAGCATCTTTCTCAGATCAGGCTTATAGGGCATCCTGTAAGGATCACCGGTTTCAATTTTTATATCTAAACTGCTGCCATCCTCACAGGCTGCTGCGTAACTTTCCAGCTGAAACCGGGTTCGGATTAATTCGGATCTTAGTCTTGCCTGGTCAAGATTCGTTTCCTTTGATGCAGTTATTATTAATTCATCAGCATGTGCATCCAGTTCTTTGGCAATAGCCCGCATGAAACCGGCTCTTTCTCCCGGTTTTAATTTTTTATACCGCATAAATCCTTTCCATGATCTTTTCATGGCTTCATCCACTTCATCCCATTCGGCTTTATTTGTTGGTAACATGTTTGACATTTTGAATAAATTAATGTAACCAGAAATTCATCGGACAGGCAGTTCTTTTTTAAGCCCTTTTAACCGGTAAATAAAAAAACTATGTGCAGGTTTTCCATTTCTCCGGATATTGATCACACCAGCCATTTCTATGGTTTTATAGAAATCAATGGGGATCCTGTAACGGTCGGTTGATGGTACCACACAATATACCCGGTTGACATCAACTCCTTCAGCTCTTTTTTTATTCAGCCATAAATAATGACCGGTTTTAATTGTGCCCAACCCTATCATCGGGATTCCCAGAGGACGGCAAAAATAATATTCA
>CBIHLW010000074.1:0-9354 GCA_966210755.1 uncultured bacterium | reverse complement strand
CGATTCTTATATTACACTTCCTCCATCCGAGACCCGTGAAAGCGGACAGGCTAAGTGTTTGGGGGTATGAAAATATGGCCGTGAAATGACACCCCAGTCATTGGGCCTTCCTTCCAATCTTCATTATGATGTAAGACTGGCTTCAAATCCCAGGGTTCTGATTGAGGTGATACTTGATGAGTTAACAAGGGATGCCATCAGGGGCCGCGGTACCGGTAACCTCAGGATCACTTCTGGTACATCAGAACCATTAACCATCCAGGGACGCTACAATATTTCAGAAGGAAATTATTTATATACTTTCCAGTCCTTGCTTAAACGCCCGTTTGAATTAAGACCGGGGGCCAATAATTTTATTCAGTGGGATGGTGATCCTTACGAAGCAACGGTAAACCTGGAAGCGGTTTATACCGCACAGGACGTGAGTTTTGCCCCGCTTGCCGGAAATGTATTCACACGTGAATTTGCCTCACAGAGAGACGACGTAAATGTGGTTGCCACGCTAACAGGGAATCTTTTCAGTCCCTCATTTTCATTCGACCTGGAATTTCCCAATTCAAATCCGGATTATAACACACCCGATTTTCAACTGGCATTACAGCAAATTGAGAACAATCAGAATGAATTATACAAACAGGTTACCTACCTGATTGTTTTCAACAGTTTTGCACCATTTGAAAATACCGTGAACACTACAGGTGTAAACCCCTTTGGTGAATTCACTTACAATACACTTTCCGGTTTGTTGTTTGGCAAGATAAATGAACAGCTCAACAAGATCCTTTCAGGCATATTGCAAAACAATAATGCTACATTATTATTTACAGGCTCTCTGTACAACAGTAATGTATTCGATCAGAATGCAAGGGGTGAATTCAGGTTACCCAATCAAAGTCTTGTAAACCTTGGTATCGGCCTGCCCCTGTTCAAGGACCGTGCTCATTTTACCGTGGGCGCTACGCTCGATGTTCCTTTGAGTTCCGACTTCCAGCAAAGCATTCGCCTGTTCCCTGATGTAACACTTGAATTACTGGTAAACAAATCAGGGTCGGTTAAGGCAACCTTCTTCTATCGCAGAAATATAGATTTCCTTACCGGAAATACAGTAAGTCCTATTATTCCACGCAGGTATGGCGCGAGCATAGGTTATGGAAAGGATTTTAATTCACTTGGTGAATTATTCCGTGGAAAGAAAAAACAGGTTGCTGATACTCTGCCGGCAACCGATACTACCGGCACCCGTTAGTCCTCTAGAATTTCATGACCGAGTTTATCCCTTTTTGTCTGCAGGTATTTCTTATTGTGCGGATTGGGTTCCACTCTTAAAGAAATATTATCTACTATCTCCAATCCATAGCCAATCAGGCCTACACGTTTTTTAGGATTATTGGTAAGCAGTCTTAATTTGGTCACCCCCAGGTGGCGCAGGATCTGCGCACCAACACCATAATCACGCTGGTCCGTCTGGAAACCCAGGTGCAGGTTGGCTTCTACCGTATCCATTCCCTGTTCCTGCAGCCGGTATGCTTTTAATTTGTTGAGCAAACCAATACCCCTGCCCTCCTGATTCATATAAAGGATAACACCTGTACCTTCTTTTTCAACCATTTCCATGGCCTTATGTAATTGTTCACCACAATCGCATCGCATGGATGCCAGTATGTCGCCCGTAAAACAGGAGGAATGCACGCGCACCATAACGGGATCTTCGGGTTTCCATGAACCTTTCACCAGAGCAAGATGCTCATTGCTTGAGTTTTTCTCCTGAAAGGCCACCAGTTTGAAATGACCGTACAGCGTAGGCATGTCCACACTCACTATCTCCTCAATAAGAGAATCTCTCCTGATCCGGTATTCTATCAGGTCTTTGATGGATATGATCTTAAAATCAAATTTTTTGGCTATTTGTTTCAGTTCGGGAAGTCTTGCCATTGAACCGTCATCATTCATTATTTCAACAAGTACAACGGAGGGTTCAAATCCGGCCAGTCTTGCCAGGTCCACTGCCGCTTCGGTATGACCGGCACGGCGCAACACGCCTCCTTTTTTAGCTCTCAGCGGAAATATATGTCCGGGTTTCCCCAGGTCTTCCTGCCTGGTCTCCGGATCTATCAGGGCCTGAATGGTCTTTGAACGGTCGTGGGCTGATATACCCGTGGTACATCCATATCCTAACAGATCAACGGATACGGTAAAGGCAGTTTCATGAAGAGCCGTATTATTATTGACCATCAGCTCCAAACCTAGCGTGTCACATCTTTCTTCCAGCAGGGCAACACAGATCAGTCCCCGTCCGTGCTTACTCATAAAATTGATCACTTCGGGAGTAACGTTCCTTGAAGCAGTAATAAAGTCACCTTCATTTTCCCTGTCCTCATCATCTACTACTATTACAAGTTTTCCCAGTTTGATATCCTCGATTGCACTTTCAATAGAATCCAGCATGAATGTTTTTTTACAAAATTAAGAACAACGGTCTGCACTGTAGATACGTATAAAACTAAAAGATGGTAAAATGCAGCATGGACAAGCTTTAAACTGTCTCTCCGATTGGTTACATAATGTTAATATTTGGCTATATTTAAAATAGGAAATATCCTTTTCTTTGCAACCGAAAATAATTATTACATATGCTTAAGAGAATCTTGTGCCTGCTGACAGTTACCCTGTTGGCTTCCACCTTCGTTTTTTCGCAAGTTACCACCAGTAGTCTTACGGGTACAGTTAAAGATGCCGCGGGCGAATCGCTTGGTGGTGCATCGGTTTCTGCTACCCACCAGCCTTCCGGTACAAAGTATTCAACAATTTCACAACAAAGCGGACAGTTTACCATCTCAAATATGAGAGTAGGTGGTCCTTACCTTGTAGAGGTAACATTTGTAGGACATGAGCCACAGCGATATGAGGATATCTTTCTGAAACTGGCCGAAGCTTATATTCTTGATATTTCATTGCGCAGGGCAGATGCTGCCCTGGAAAATGTAGTGATCACCACTACCAACCGCAGTTCCATTTTAAATGCCAACAGAACAGGCGCCGTAACCAATGTTACCAGCCGCGAACTTCAACGGTTACCCAGTATTACCCGAAGTATTAATGATTTTACAAGGTTAACCCCCCAATCCAATGGCGCATCCATTGGCGGTGGTAATTACAGGCAGAATTACATTACAGTTGATGGTTCTGACTTTAATAACACCTTTGGTATTGGTACCAACCTGCCTGCAGGCGGTTCACCAATTTCACTTGATGCGCTGGATGAGATCTCTGTGAACGTTACGCCTTACGATATCCGCCAGTCTGGTTTTATCGGAAGTGCGGTAAATGCAGTTACCCGTTCAGGAACTAACCGTTTCCAGGGCTCAGTTTATCGTTACTGGCGTTCTGAAAAACAACAGGGCGATGAAGTGGACGGTGTTAAGTTCACAAGACCCCCGTTTGAATTTGAACAATATGGTGCACGTATCGGCGGACCCATTATCCAGAATAAATTGTTCTTTTTCATAAATTATGAAACTGAGAACCAGCCCAAAATTGTTCAAACAAGAGTGGCAACCCGTACAGGTGTACCAGTTACGCCAAATACAGCACGTCCTACTTCAGCCGATCTTGATATGATCAGCAATTATTTGAGAACCAATTATGGTTATGAAACCGGTCCATACGATAATTACAGCACTGAGATCGAAAGAACCAAGTTGCTGGCCAGGATCGACTGGAATATCAGCGACAAACACCGTTTCAACATCCGTTACAACCAGGTTGAGGGTGGTGAACCCAATCCACCAAGTACTTCCACATCAGGAACAGGTAATTCATATGCATTCGGACAGGGCCGTACGGACCAGAATGCAATGTGGTTCAAGAATTCAAACTATTTCCAGGGAGCCAATTTCTATTCACTGGCAGCTGAACTCAATTCACAGCTGGGAAGCAGGTTCTCAAATACGCTGCGTGGTACCTATACTTTACAGGATGATTCAAGGGAATCTGACAGCCAGGATTTTCCCTTTGTTGACATTCTGAAAGATGGTACACCATATACATCTTTTGGATATGAATTATTTTCAAAGGGTAATCTTAGAAAAGTAAAGACCTATTCATTTGTTGATAACCTTACCTATGTGGCAGGTAAGCATACCGCAACTTTTGGTGCCCAGTTTGATCTGAGTGAAACCATTAACGGTTTCCAGCGGTTTGCAACCAGCTATTACAGGTTTGCATCCTGGGATGATTTTGTAAATGGAGCGAATCCAACAGATTTTGCGCTTACCTATTCACTGCTTCCCGGATTTCAACAGGCCTTCCCAAGCTTTAAATTTGCACAGTATTCATTGTATGCCCAGGATGAAATGGCATTGACCGACAGATTCAGGCTCACCGCCGGTTTGCGTGTTGACCTTCCTACCTATCCTGATGTAGATGAGATCAGAACACATCCAATGGTTCTAAACCTGAACTTTTTAAACAATGAAAAATTAAATACCGGTAATCTTCCTGAATCAAGACCACTCTGGTCTCCAAGAGTTGGCTTCAACTGGGATGTTAACGGTGACAGAAGCTTCCAGGTGCGTGGAGGAACAGGTATCTTCTCCGGAAGGGTTCCATTTGTATGGATCGTAAGCCAGTCTGGTGATGCCGGATTATTACAGGTAACGCAAAGCTGGAACGGACAGGGAAATACGCCTGGTCCATTCAACCCGGATCCAAGAGCTTACCTGCCGCCAACCCAGCCAATACCAGGTTCAGTTATTCCAGGTTCAATTACAGCACTTGATGAAAATTTCAAATTTCCACAGACATGGAAAACAAGTGTTGGTCTTGATAAAAGATTGCCAGGCAACCTGGTGCTCACAATTGAGGCCATCCTGAACAAGGATATCAATACTGCTGTTTTCAAAAATGTAAATCTTGTTGAACCACAACCTTTGAATGTAACAGGCTATCCCGACAACAGGCCTATATTCCCAAATGCAAATAGTGATAAATACATCAATCCACTTAGCAATGGCGTTCCCAGTCCAACAGGATCTGGTGCATTCAATGCCATCAAAATGGAGAATGGTTCTCAGGGATATTATTTCTCATTCACCACCAGACTTGAAAAACAATTCAGCCGTGGATGGTTCGCAACCATTGCCTATACCAAATCCGTTGCAGAGAATTTGTTTGATGGCGGTGGCGACCAACCCTTGTCAGCATGGCAAAGCACACCAACTTTTGGAAATCCGAACAGCGCGGCACTTGGAACTTCAGGGTTCATAGTACCTGACCGTCTGATTGCAGCCATTTCTTACCGTAAAGAATATCTTAAACATCTTGGTACAACCATTTCCATATTTTATGAAGGTTCTACACAAGGCAGGTATTCATATCTGTATGCAGGCGACTTCAACCGCGATGGCTTCAATGGCAATGACCTGATCTATATTCCGAGAGATCCATCTGAAATTACATTCAGGGCCAGACCTGCTTCTTCAGCCACTGGTGGTGTAGCCCTGTCTGCCGCGCAACAAAGTGAATTGTTCTTTAAATATATTGAGCAGGATAAATACCTGAGAAAACACAAAGGACAATATGCGGAACGCAATGGAGCAAAATATCCATGGCGCAACCAGTTTGACCTGAAAGTGATCCAGGATGTGTTCATGAACATTGGAAGAAACAGGAACTCCCTTCAATTCACGCTGGACATTTTCAATTTTGGAAATTTGCTCAATTCCGATTGGGGTAAATTGAAAACACTGAATGCTGGATCTATCCTGGTTCCTCAGAATATTTCATCGCTTTCTCCAGGTGGTACCACTAAACCTGAATTCTGGTTACAAACAGACAGGAACCATCCGGTAACAGAAACTTACAGGGATAATGTAAGTATCTTCTCTACTTATTATATGCAGTTTGGTTTGAGATATAATTTCAACTAAACATTGTTCATAACGATAAAAAAATCCCTCCATGCCGGAGGGATTTTTTTATTTCTGGAATACGATCATCGATGTTCTACCGGCCATGCCGGCGAATGGCCACAACGATAACTTTTATATGATTGAAAAAGGGCCATTCTATGGCATGTCCCTACTTCGTTGAACAATCACCAATCCTTGTTCCCTGTTCGATATTCTTTTTCGTTGTTCCCCGCCCCGCTCCACAATAAAAAAGCCGGCATGGCCCGGCTCCAGGTTTCTACATCATGTTTTCCATCTTCATAATTCACATATCTGATATCATGTTCCTTATCATAGCCCAGTTGTACCAGCTCACTTATCAATGCCATAGTATCATCGATACTGTCAATGATCCCATTATTATTCCTGTCTGCAGTTTCATCCTGTGAACCGGTGGTGAAATAAAACTTCAATCCGGGTTTATACGATCCATTTTTTACTTTCTGGTGAATGATGCGGTCTGTATCATCATTATAATCATCATCCAGGCTTTTGGTTCTCCACCATAATGAACCTGAAAACACACCGGCAATTGAAAAGATATCAGGATAATGCCAGGTGATATCAAAGGCCATGAGGCCCCCCAGTGAAAATCCTGCAAATGCTATTTGTCTGAATTCAGGGATGGCATAAGAAGTATAAATGAAAGGAAGCAGTTCCTCAATTATGAACCGGTGGTAATCCCCTGCTTTGGCGCCCCGGCCTTCAAAGTCTGTTACACCTGCTGTTCCATATTCATTTTTGCGGTCCCAGCCTGCATGAATTCCTGCACAAACCAGTGGCTGCACCTGGGCTGATCCAATCAACTGATCGGTCATGGAAGAAAATTTCATTTCCTGCAGGTTCTGTCCATCATTAATAAGAAGCAGAGAAAGTTCACCGGGATTATTAATATTCCTGGGAAGATAGAAGTCAATGATCACATACCTTTTCAAATAATTGGATGCAATAGCTCTTTGTTCAACAATCAGGTTTGGTAATTCCTCGGTCAGCATGCGCTCAAAAATAATGGATTGCTCCTCATTGGAAATGTTTGGATTGATTTATATTGTGAATAGTCGGGAGCGGGAGTCGGAGTCGGGAGTCATGAGTCGTTAAATAGTTTGAATTTATAATTGGTATTCTGGCATGCCCGATTGACGATTCGCGATTCACGATTGATCTTTGACGATGCAAAACCAACAACATGAAAAAAATAGGCGTTTTATTTGGCCGGGAAAGAAGTTTTCCCATGGCATTCATTGAAAGAGTTAATAGTAAGGGCATTGAAAATATCATAGCAGAGCCGGTAATGATGGACAAAGCCATGCAGGGAGTTTCAACAGGCTACAGTGTGATCATTGATCGCATTTCCCAGGATGTTCCATTTTACCGTACCTGGTTAAAAAATGCAGCGCTCATGGGTACCGCTGTTATCAATAATCCTTTCTGGTGGAGTGCGGATGATAAATATTTCAACAATTGTCTTATGACCCAGGTGGGTGTTCCCATTCCAAAAACAGTGATCCTGCCTTCTTTTGACCTGCCAACCGATACCACGAGTGAATCTTTTTCAAACCTGGCCTACCCGCTGGACTGGGAAGGCATTTTTAATTACGTAGGATTTCCTGCCTATATGAAACCATATGCAGGTGGTGGATGGAAAAATGTTTACAGGCTTTCTGATAAGGATGAATTTTATGAAAAACATAAAGAAACCGGACAACTGGTAATGTTGCTGCAGGAAGAAATTGTTTTTGAGGAATACTATCGCTGCTATTGTATCGGACGTAAGCATGTACGTATAATGCCATACGATCCGCGCAACCCGCATCATGAAAGATACCAGGCTAATTTTCAACCCGGTCCTGAAAAATTGAAGCTGATGGAAGACATTGTTCTTCGCATCAATAATTACCTGGGTTATGATTTTAATACAGTTGAACTGGCATTGCGCGACGGAACACCTTATGCAATAGATTTCGGCAATCCTGCTCCCGATGCCGAACGTTCGGGTGTTGGTGAAGAAAATTTTGAATGGGTGGTTGAAACAGCTGCTAACTATGCCATTGAGCAGGCCATGAATCAAAAGGATGGACAGTTGAATTTAACCTGGGGAGAATTTGTTACCCGTAGCGCGGGTGGGAGAACACTTGAGTCGTGAGTCATGAGTCATGAATACAGGACTCCCGATTCCCGATTCCGGTTCGCACAAAAAATATTTTTAAATATCAAAAATGGCCCAGATCAATTTCAAGCATTTCACTGTAGGCGTTGAAGAAGAATACATGGTGATCGATCCTGTTTCAAAAGAACTTAAAAGTCATGAACAAAAAATTGTTCATGAAGGGCAAAAGATCATTAAGGACAAGGTAAAGGCTGAGATGCACCAGGCCGTGGTTGAAGTAGGAACAGATATATGCAATGACGTGGATGAAGCACATAAGGACGTTTCCATTCTGCGCCAGACCATTTCAGATATTGCCGGTTCCCTCGGTTATGGGATGGCCGCTGCCGGTACGCATCCATTCAGCCATTGGGAAAAACAATTAATTACAGATCATGTACGCTATAATGAGATCGTGAATGAATTGCAGGAAGCAGCAAGAAGCAATCTGATTTTTGGATTGCATGTGCATGTTGGAATGGAAACCCGTGAAATGGCCATGCATATTGCCAATTCTACCCGTTATTTTCTTCCTCATATTTATTCACTTAGTGCCAATTCAACTTTCTGGGAGGGAAGATTAACAGGATACAAATATTTCCGGACCAAGGTATTTGATAAATTTCCACGTACGGGCATACCCGAAGTTTTTGAAAGCATTGAATCGTATGACAATTATGTGAAGTTGCTGATGAAAACCAATTGTATTGACAATGCGAAAAAAATATGGTGGGATCTGAGGGTGCATCCGTTTTTCAATACAGTGGAATTCAGGATCTGCGATGTGCCGATGACGGTGGATGAAACAATAGCGATCACCGCCCTGTTCCAGGCAATCTGCGCTAAGATCTATAAACTCAGGGTACAGAATATGAATTTTATTCAATATTCAAGACACCTCATTAATGAAAATAAATGGCGGGCCAGCCGGTATGGAATTGATGGCTTTCTTATTGATTTTGGCAAGGAAGAAGAGATCAATACCCGGATACTTATTTATGAGCTGCTCGATTTTGTTGACGATGTGGTAGATCAACTAGGTTCCAGACACAGGTTAAATTACGTACACAAAATACTTGAAGAAGGCACAGGGGCCGACAGGCAGCTTGCAGTTTACGAAAAATCAAAAAACCTGGTTGATGTTGCCGGTTATATCCAGTCTGATTTTCTAAAAGGCGTGAGTATTTAAAAAATCGCTGATAAATTTTAATTTCAGCTGTAAATTTTGTAGCTTAATATAGGAATGGACGTCCCTGACAG
>CBIHLW010000073.1:0-9378 GCA_966210755.1 uncultured bacterium | reverse complement strand
GTAGAAGATGGTTCATATGTAAAACTGAAAAATATCTCACTTAGCTATAATGTTCCATCAAGGATGATCGGTTATACAAAGGTGATCAAAGGGCTGAGGGCAACACTGGGTGTACAGAATCTGTTGACCTTTACTGATTATACAGGTTATGATCCTGAGATCGGCGCTTATGTTGGTCAGGGTTCCAGTTCTCAGAACCAGGCCATAGGAATTGATTTCGGCAGGTATCCGTTAACACCAATGTATACTGCAACCATCAGCGTTAACTTCTAAAAATCTTTATATGAATAAGATGAACCGCATATATTATTTCACCACTTTGTTGCTGGCAATGGCAGCAATGGCCGGATGTAAAAAAAGTTTTCTTGAAAAACCACCACTGAGCTCAATAGTGGATGCTAATTTTTATAAGACCGATGAACAGGTTTTGGCAAGTACCGCTTTATTATATAGTGAAGTATGGTTTGATTATAATGACAAGGCGATGTACAACATCGGTGACTTCCGCGGCGGAACGGCCTACTCTGCCTGGAATGACAGGGGCAATGTATTGTTCAACACCACAGGTGGAACACCGGAGAATGGCGCATCCTGGCGTGCATTCTTCAACGTGGTGGGCCAGGCCAATCTTTTCCTGTACAATATCGAAAGATATGGTGGTGAGAATGTTTCTCCCAACATCAAAAAAATGGCTGTTGCAGAAGCAAGATTCATGAGGGCCCTTGCTTACAGGTTCCTGGTAATGAACTGGGGTCCTGTTCCCGTGATTGAAAATAATTTTGAAAAACTTTTTGATTCAACCATTACCAGGAATACGGTTCCAAGTGTATGGCGTTTCATTACAAGAGAAATGCGTGCTGCAGCACAGGATCTCCCTGAAACAGCCATTCAGGATGGAAGATTAACCAAATGGAGTGCAGAAGGGATGCTGGCAAGATTCTATTTAACAAGAGCAGGCGTAGAATCATCCGGTGGGAGCCGCAACCAGGTGTTTCTTGACAGCGCAAAATATTTTGCTCAGCGTGTGATCAACAATAGCGGAAAAAGATTGCTGACCAGCTATGAGGACCTGTTCAGATATCCATACGATAATAATGCGGAATCCTTATTTGAACTGCAATGGGTATTTGCCGGCCCCAGTGTGTGGGGTACCAACAACAGTATGCCGGAGTACCTTGCCTTCAGTCCTGATATTTCTTTTGGCGGTTGGGGCGGTGATAAAAGTGCAACATGGTGGATGATCTCACAATATGATGGCTTTAACGTACAGTCAAATGGCAACCTGAAAGGTAGAACACTTGACCAGCGTTTGCATGCAACGTTCATGCTCCCGGGTTTCAGTTATCCGGAAATCACCAGGGTGTCGGACAGAACAAAACTGATCTATCCGGACGGAAGTACAGACCAGGAATTCATGGCCATTAAAAAATATGTGATCGGTTCACCTATTGACCTGGCAGGCATAGCTTCCCAACAGCGTTATCCAAACAATACTTACATGATGCGTCTTGCAGAAATGTACCTGATCTATGCTGAAGCAACCATTGGAAATAATGGTTCAACCACCGATGAAACAGCGGTTAACTATTTTAATAAAGTGCATACCCGTGCAGGACTTCCCGAATATGAAGTAGGTGGAACAAATGGCAGTGGTCCGCTTACGCTTGAGGAAGTACAAAGAGAAAGATTCAAGGAGTTTGCCATGGAAGGTATGGCGTGGTACGATCTGGTAAGCCTGCATTATTATAATCCCACCAAAGCTTATTCCATTTTGAATTCGCAGGACAGGGGATTGTTCTCCGTGCAGACCAACCAAATGCCGAATCCATCGGAGTGGACATTTATCAAAACCACCTGGTATGCTGAAAGAACCATCAATGCGAGTTCAGGAAATTTCCAGTTGCCTATTCCAACATCAGAACTGGCACAGGCACCCAATCTTCAGAAACCTCCGGTTGATTATCCATAAAAAACTAACAACAACTAATAAAGAAATTGAACTCCAATGAAATCAATTAATAAAATACTCCTCATACTGTTGATGACTGCCGGTGTACTGAGTGTATTCAATTCCTGTAAAAAAGAGGAATCGGAAGGCACGCCCTCCATTGACTATGTAAGGATCACCAGGCCTGAATCGTCCGACTCCCTTCTGGTAAGTGCCGGACAGGGACAGCTGATTGCGATAGTAGGTAATAATCTGAAGAACGCAGTTGAGATCTGGTTCAACGACCAGAAAGCACAGCTTACGCCAACCTATATCACCAATACTTCCATTCTTGTTGCTGTTCCAAGCCAGATCCCATTAAGTGTGAACAATACCATGAAGATCGTTTTCAAAAACGGTTATGAACTCAAACATAATTTCACGGTTGATATCAGCGAACCGCTGGTAAGCATGATGGACCTTGAATATGTAAAAGAAGGTGAGGTGGCCGTAATTCGTGGTGATTATTTCTATGCTCCGCTTACGGTAACATTTACCGGGGATGTGCAGGGACAGGTTGAAAATTTAACCGATCAGGAAATTCAGGTAAGGGTTCCTGCCGGTGCCCTGCCTGGTCCGGTAACCGTTAAAACAAATTTTGGTGAAACTGAATCAGAGTTCTGGTTCCGTGATAACAGGAATATGCTGATCCATAACGATCCGTGGACAGGATGGTGGGGCCAGTCCAATGTAAAACCTGCAACCGATCCCCTAGCCATCAATGGAAATTTTACAAGGATCACGCAAAACATCGGTGCGTGGGGCTGGACGGAATGGATAGGCGGAAAAGAAGATGCGCTGGCTACCAGTCACAATCTGCCTGATGAAGCAGTGCTCAACCCTGAGAAATACAATATGAAATTTGAGATCAATACATTGAAACCATATAATGGTAACAGGATCAAATTCATGATAGGCCAGGTAAACGGCCCTGATCCTAAGTGGGATAGTGAACCTTATTTCTGGGAACCTCCATTTGATACAGAAGGAGAATGGCGTACCGTTACTGTTTCCTTTGATGAAGTGGTTGCCAATTATGTAACCAACTGGGGTGTTCGTCCACAGGGTTATGGCGTAAAGGTGTGGTTCCATGGTCCGGGTTCACTGGATGCAGACATTGCTTTTGATAACCTGAGGGTAGTTCCAAAAATTTCAAATTAATAAAAGTTCAATCTACACAAATGATTCAACTAACAAATACCAAACTGATTGCGCTGATATGCATGGTTATGTCAGTGGGGTTGTTAACCTCCTGCGAAAAAGAAGAAAATGCCAGTTCGGGGAAAATAGAACTCCTGAGCTTTGGTCCCACTGGTGCCAGTCACGGCGATACCCTGCGTTTCTTTGGAAGGAATCTCGACCAGGTTACCGCAGTTGTATTTACAGGTACCAATGCAACCGTTGAAAAATCAGCTTTTAAAACGCATACTTCAAGCCTCATTTTATTGATTGTTCCGGAAGGTGCTGAAAAAGGTCTTGTAACATTAAAAACACCACAGGGTGATATTGTTTCCAAAACAGTGTTGAACCTTGGTGTGACGGCACAGATATCATCCATTACAGATGAAGCAAGACCAGGGTCCAATATTACCATTAGTGGAAGCTATCTGAACTGGATAGAGCGGATCACCTTTGCAGAAAATAAAGTAGTGGAAACATTTGTAAGTAAAACATTCAATGAACTGGTGGTTACTGTTCCTGACGATGCGCAAACAGGACCCTTATTGATCTTTTATGGCGGTACAGATTCGCTGGAAATTGAAACAACCGATACCGTGAAGGTAACCTTACCCATTGCAACCGGTTTTTCACCCAACCCTGTTAAACACGCAGAGAATGTAACCATCACAGGAACCAATCTTGATCTGGTAAGAGAGGTGATGTTTACAGGCGTGTCAGCACCGGTTACCACATTTGTTAGTCAGTCGGCTTCACAACTGGTGGTAAAAGTTCCGGGCAGTACTAAAAATGGATCGGTTACGCTTGAAGCCGCATCAGGTGTTCAAACTACATCCGCAGCAAGTCTCGACCTGGTATGGCCTTCGGTTACTACCATGACGCCAAACCCTGTTGATCCCGGTGCCAATCTTACCATTACAGGAACCAATCTTGATCTTGTAACGTCTATAACTTTTGAAAATGCTGCAGCGGTAAGCAGTTTTGTAAGCCAGTCGCCAACACAGATCGTTGTAACGGTTCCTAACGGTGTGGCTCAGGGTGTGATCACCCTTGGTGTACTTAATTCTTCCGTAACTGTTTTATCAACGGATATTTTGCAGATCACCGGCGCCGTGCCGCCACCAACCATATCATTCCCTATTTATAATGATGCCGTTACTTCCAACTGGACAGGTAATAGCGGATGGGTAGGTGGTGGATGGGGTGGTACTGCCAATTATAATAACAGTTCACCTGTAAGGGAAGGAACAAAGTCGGTAAAGATCGATTACACCGGTGGATGGGGATCGCCCATGCAACTGGGTGGTGCCAACATCAGCCTGACACCATTTACCTCTTTAAAGATCTCTGTGTACGGCGGACCAGGAAGTAACGGAAAAAAGATCAACGTAGGTATCAACACGGCAGATAAGTATACCATTACTATTGTTGAAGGCCAGTGGACAGATTATGCCATCCCTGTTTCCACACTGGGAGTAACTAATTTGAACGAGATCTGGATCAAAGAGTACAATGGTTCCGGTGGATTTTCCATTTATGTTGATGCGCTTGGCCTGAATTAGTGAACCTTGAAGGATAAATTTTTTATAATAACTATTGTTTCAAGATATTTTAAAAACTGTTTCTCATTAAGCAATCGTTCATTTTTTACTGGTTCATTCTGATATTGGAGTGAACCAGTTTTTTTTAAGACCAATGCTCCAAAGAAATTATAACCGTACAAAAGAAACACTCAATACCTGAGATGAGATCCATACTAATTCTTTTTTTGGTCCTGGCACAACAACTGTTGAATGCCCAGGATTTTGTTCAGCGTAAGGGTCATCAGTTCTTTCTTGATGGCAGGCCCTATTATTATATCGGTGCCAATTACTGGTATGGTGGTGTATTGGGTCTGGAGAAAGACAAAAAGCGTGGGATTGACAGATTAAGAAATGAACTTGATTTTTTAAAATCAAAAGGTGTCAGCAACCTGCGTATCATGGCCGGCGCAGAGGGAAGCGGATTGGTACATGGTGTGGAAAGAGTAGGGCCCCCACTTCAAACTGAAAAAGGAAAATTCAATGCATCTGTTCTAACAGGACTTGATATGCTGCTAAATGAAATGGACAAAAGAAATATGAAGGCCATTTTGTTCTTTAGTAATAACTGGGAATGGAGTGGTGGATTTCTTCAGTACCTCAGATGGAATAAGCTGATTGATGATTCCACTTTCAGAAGTAAACTTCCATGGGATGCGATGAGGGATTATATAAGTAAGTTTTATACCTGTGATGAATGTAAAAAAGATTACCTGAAGCAGGTTGCGTTTATCATGTACAGAACCAACAGTATCACGGGAAAGAAATATATCAGCGATCCTGTTATCATGGCCTGGGAACTGGCTAATGAACCAAGACCCATGAGGCCTGCATCAAATGAGGCCTATAAAAAATGGATAACTGATGTTGCTGCCTTCATAAAATCAAAAGATAAGAACCACCTTGTAACTACAGGACATGAGGGTGAGATGGGATCGGAAAGTCTTTCGCTGTTTGAAGAGATACACCGGGATAAGAACATTGACTACCTCACCATTCATATCTGGCCAAAGAACTGGAGCTGGTTTCAGCCTGCAAGTATGGAAAAGGATTTTGCAGGCGTGCTTGAAAAAACAAATAATTATATCAACAAACATATTGCAGTAGCCGCAAGGCTCAGCAAACCATTGGTCATTGAAGAATTCGGACTTCCAAGAGATCATCATTCATTTCAACTTTCTTCACCTACTACCTTACGCAACAAGTACTATGAAAACATTTTTGGCTTAATCAAAGATCACCACGCCAGGGATGGGGTGGTGGCTGGCGCAAATTTCTGGGCTTTTAACGGAATGGCAAGACCAATAGAAGGACAAACATTCTGGAAGCAGGGTGATGATTATATGGGCGACCCTCCAATGGAAGAACAGGGTTTGAATGGTGTATTCGATAGTGACAAGTCAACCTGGGATCTAATTTATTTCTATACCAGCAGCATATTGCCGGCAGGGAATTCACCGCTGCCTTCGGATAAAATGGCTACAAAAAGAACCGTCAGTCTATATCAAAATCTAAAAAAGCTTTTGGATAAAGGAATTATGTTTGGTCACCAGGATGATCTTGCCTATGGAGTGAACTGGAGGTACATTCCGGGCAGAAGCGATGTAAAGGAACTGACAGGAGAATATCCTGCGGTATATGGATGGGAATTGGGAAATATTGAGCATGGCCTTCCTTATAATCTGGATAGTGTGCCATTTGATAAGATGAAACAATACATCAGGCAGGGTTATGAAAGAGGCGGCGTCATCACCATCAGCTGGCATAGTGATAACCCTTTAACAAACGGTTCGGCATGGGACACTACTCACGGTGGCGTACAATCGGTTTTACCGGGCGGATCAAAGCATGAATTATATAAGACCTGGCTGGATAATGCTGCAGCTTTTTTGAATGATCTGAAGGACAAAAACGGTGAGCTGATACCTGTCCTGTTCAGACCTTACCACGAATTGACCGGTAACTGGTTCTGGTGGTGCCGGAATACCAATTCTCCCGACCAATTCAAATTACTCTGGAGATTCACGGTTGATTATTTTCAAAATGAAAAAGGGCTGCATCATTTGTTATATGCTTACAATACAGCTGATTTCAACAGCCGCGAAGATTTTCTTCAATACTATCCCGGCGATGATGTGGTGGACATGGTAAGCTTTGACGGTTACCAGCACGGAGATCCATCAGTGAATAACGATTTCCTGAATTCTATTGACAACAAGCTTTCCATTCTTACACAGATAGCAACTGAGAAAAATAAGATCCCTGCGCTGGCTGAAACGGGCTTTGAAAGAATTCCTTATGCTCACTGGTGGACCAGTACACTTTGGAAAGCCATAGAGAAGCACCGGATATCCTATGTTTTGATCTGGCGCAATCATGGATTGCAGCCAAATGGTAACCGGCATTATTATGTTCCGACAATGGGCGATGTTTCTTCAGATGATTTTATAAAGTTCTATAAGATGGAAAGAACATTGTTTGAAAAGGATGTAGCAAAGGAAAGATTGTACGAATGAGATTCAGGAATGAAGGGACCGGGGAAGCAGGCATGTTGATCCATCCCATCATCAAAAATTTTAAAACAGCAAGGCAAAAATATAAACCACTCTCCAATGAGGCTTCACACCATTGATATAGTGATCATACTTGTTTATCTGGTTTCCATGATCATGATCGGGTGGTATTTGCGCAAGTCGGCACGGGCCAGTAAAGAAAATTACCTGCTGGCCGGTAAATCACTTCCATGGTATTACCTGGGATTGTCGAATGCTTCAGGCATGTTTGATATTTCAGGCACCATGTGGATGGTAACGCTGGCCTTTGTGTATGGATTAAAAAGTATCTGGATCCCCTGGCTATGGCCGGTTTTCAACCAGATATTCCTGATGATGTACCTGGCGGTATGGTTACGCAGATCCAATGTAACCACCGGTGCGGAATGGATGGTAACAAGATTTGGCAAAGGAAGAGATTCTTCACTGGCCCAGTGGATCATTGTAGTTTTTGCCATTCTGAGTTGTCTTGGTTTTCTTGCGTATGGATTTGTGGGGCTTGGCAAGTTTGTTGAGATCTTTCTTCCGTGGCAGCATATTCAGCCTTATCTGCCTTTTACGCTTGCTCCTGAATACGTAGCACATTTCTATGGAATAACATTTACGCTCATTGCTGTTATTTATTCCATACTGGGCGGAATGAAAAGCATTGTATGGGCCGATGTAGTACAATACCTGATCATGACAATGGCAGCCGTTGCCATTGCAATAATTGCCATGACCGAATTAACCGATCACAGGCTTATTGTTCCTGAAGGATGGAGTAACCCGTTTTTTGGATGGAACATGAACCTTGACTGGACCAGCATCAATTCAAGGGTAAATGAAAAAATAAACAGCGATCAGTTTGAACCCTTCGCCATTTTTTTCAGCCTCATGCTGGCTAAAGGAATACTTGCAAGTATAGCAGGTCCTGCACCTAATTATGATATGCAAAAAATCCTTTCGACAAGAACTCCAAAAGATGCGGCTAAAATGAGTGGACTGGTTTCTGTGATCCTGCTGCCAACAAGATACCTGATGATCACAGGTTTTGCCGTGCTTGGAATTTTATTTTTCGACCAGTTGCAACTAGGCACCGGCGCAAACATTGATTTTGAAAAAATATTACCGGCAGCTATCAATGGTTTTGTTCCTGCAGGTTTAATGGGATTATTACTGGCAGGACTAGCCGCTGCATTCATCGGCACCTTTGCAGGCACGCTCAATGCTGCTCAGGCTTATATACTCAATGATATTTATGTGAAATATATCAATAAGCATGCTTCGCAAAGAAAAATTACGGGTGTTGGTTACCTGGTAGGGATTATGGTGGTTGCTGTAAGTGTAACCATGGGATTCTTCGCGGGTAATGTGAATGATATTTTACAATGGATTGTAGGTGCACTTTACGGAGGATATATTGCAGCCAATGTATTGAAGTGGCATTGGTGGAGGTTCAATGCATATGGATTCTTCTGGGGTATGATGGCAGGCATAACAGCCGCCCTGGTATTCCCTTACATTTTTACGGGCGTTCCATTATATAGCTGGCCCCTGCTATTCATGATATCATTTGCAGCCAGTATTCTGGGAACATATGCAAGCAGGCCTGCTGAAATGTCTGTGTTGAAATCCTTTTATAAAAACGTACGGCCCTGGGGCTTTTGGGCACCCGTTCAAAGGTTGGTGCAGAAGGAAGATCCTTTATTCAGACCCAACAAAAATTTTAAGCTCGATATGTTCAATGTTTTTATTGGCATTATCGGACAGTTTAGTTTAACGCTGCTACCCATGTACCTGGTATTATGGATGAAACTTCCATTGCTTATCACAGCCATCATCCTTACTATAATAATATTGATACTAAAAAGAACCTGGTGGGACAGGCTGGAAGATGATGAAACAATGATTGAGGAAATGCCGCAAGGCAAAAAAATAAAGGATCATGAATATAGCATTTGAAAAAAAAATGAATTCGCTCAGGCGATCGCATGAGGAACTGATCAGGAAGGAAAATGCAAAGAGTGATTTTTACAACGGTATTGTTGACCGGTATATCCAACCCGTACTCACTGCCGCGCATACTCCTTTGTTCTGG
>CBIHLW010000072.1:0-9431 GCA_966210755.1 uncultured bacterium | reverse complement strand
GGGTTTAGGGTGTAGGGTTTAGGGTAGTGTACTAATTTATAATGTTTCTGACTGTTATAATAAGGTTGTTAAATGCTTTGCAAACTAAAAGAATATAAGATCTAAGACCTTACACCCTACACCATACACCCATCACCCAACACCCTCCCTTCGCCCTACACCCTGTCATAGTGTTTCAACGCGCAGGCCTTAAATGTATTTTTCATAAGCGCAGCAATGGTCATGGGACCCACTCCACCTGGTACCGGTGTAATAAAAGAGGACCTGGAAGCTACACTTTCAAAATCAACGTCACCACTGATGCGATACCCCGATTTTTTTGATTTGTCCTCTATTCTTGTTATCCCTACGTCAATGACCACCGCTCCTTCTTTTACCATTTCTGCTTTGATAAATCCTGGCTTACCAATAGCAGCGATAATGATGTCGGCCGATTGGCAAAGTTCAACGATATTGGCCGTATGCGAATGACAAATTGTAACTGTACAGTTGCCCGGATTTCCATTTGCGCTTAATAAAATACTCATGGGCCGCCCAACGATATTACTTCTTCCCACTACAACGGCATGCTTACCTTTTGTTTCAATTTTATAATGTTCAAGCAACAGCATGATGCCATATGGAGTAGCCGGTATAAAACTTGGATGACCCAATACCATTCTACCCACATTATTAGGATGAAATCCATCCACATCTTTATTGGGGTCAATGGCATTGATCACTTCTTCCGTAGAAATATGGGATGGCAGTGGTAATTGCACAAGTATGCCATCAATTTCAGGATCCTTATTCAGGTCTGTGATGATGTCAAGTAATTTAAGTGTTGATATGTCCTCTTCCAGCCTGATCATTGTTGATTTGAAACCAACTTCCTGGCAGGCTTTTACCTTTGATGCCACATAAGTTTCACTTGCTCCATTGTTTCCTACCAGTATGGCTACCAGATGCGGAACCGGTTTTCCCTGCGCGGCCAGTTGAGCCATTTCCAGTTTTAATGAATCCTTTATTGCCTGGGATGCTTCTTTCCCATTTAAAATTTGCATGGCGCAAAGGTAAAGGGGTAGGGGTAGTAAAAAACTGATAAAGTTTTTTGTTTTTTTTCCCCTTGAATAATAGAAAAATACTTCATTAAACTGGTGTAAACGTCCTTGTTGCGGCAAACATTCCATCCAATTTGCATAAAAACAAATGGTGAAACATTTTATTACTTTTTTGATCTGTAGTTTTTTATTTCTGTATGCAGGTGCACAAACTTTAAGGCAACCTGTCTCCGCCATGTATGCCCGGTTGAATGGATATAGCTCCGTTCATGCTGATGCATCTGCGTTTACATCTAACCCTGCGGTTCTTGCATCCATAAAAAGATTTTCGGTAAGCATCTATGGTGAACGGAAGTTTATTATAAATGAAATGGATCAATACAGGATCAATGCATCACTTCCGGTACAGGATGGAAACCTTGGTTTGCAGGTGAACCGTTGGGGGTCTGTCCTTTTTAATGAAACTGAGTTCAGCCTCGCCTACGGAAGAAAGATGGGCCGGATGGATGCCGGCATCAGGTTTAATTATTATCAGCTGAAAGCTGCTTCATATGGAACGGCTTCCGCAGTCAATTTTGATGCAGGATTTCTTTACCATCCAACTGACCGCGTCAGTACGGGTATTCATATTTACAACCCGCTGATGAGAAACCTGAATGAAACGGGAGAAAAGATCCCCTTCATTTATTCTGCCGGATTTGGTTATGATGCTTCGGATAAGATATTTATTGCAGCCATGATCACCAAAACCGAAAATCAGCCCGTATATATCCAAACAGGAGTGCAATATTGTTTTGATGAAAAGCTTATGGCCAGAATGGGGGTCTCAACCGGGAATACTGCTTTTTATTTTGGCGCCGGTATTCAATGGGGACAGCTAAGGTTTGATATAACCACTTCATTACACCAGTACCTTGGATTAACACCTGCCTTGATGATCGTTTATAATGCTCCAAAAAAATGAGCAGGCTGGTTTTGATGATATTGTGGTGCCTGTTACTATTAAATGCAAATGCACAGGAACCGCCCCTGCAGATACAGCAGCAGCTGGAAGATCTTGCTGGTGCAATGGAAGATGATCTTCCTGAGGATGGCCAGTATTTACAGTTGCTCCACCACCTGAAATCTCATCCGCTGGATATAAATTCAGCCGGTGCGGAACAATTCAACCAATTAAGGATGCTGAATGTTTTACAGATAGATCATTTACTAAAGTACCGGAGGTTACTGGGTCTCTTTATAAATATCTATGAATTGCAGGCGGTACCACATTGGGATGTAGCTACCATTTTTAAGGTATTGCCATTTATTACAGCTGAACCTGCAGGTTCTATAAAAGAAGGATTGTATTCCCGGCTAAGAGGTGAACAATATGTTTTATTTAAAATGGGCAGGATGCTGCAGAAGCCGGACGGCTATGATACATCGGTAAACAATCATTATCTGGGCGACAGAAATCAGATTCTAATAAGATACCGTTACCAGTATAAGGACTTATTATATTTTGGAATAACAGGGGACAAAGATGCAGGTGAACCCTTCTTTAAAGGAATACAGTCAAAAGGATTTGATTTTTATTCATTTCATTTATTTGCCAGAAGAGCAGGCATCATAAGATCGCTGGCGCTGGGCGATTATACGGTTAACCTGGGGCAGGGTCTGATCCAATGGCATTCAATGGGATTTTCCAAAAGCTCTGATGTCATGAATATCAAAAGACAGGCCCCGGTGTTGATGCCTTACCGGTCGGCCGGTGAATTTTATTTCAACCGGGGATGCGCACTCACCATTGAAAAAGGAAGACTGGAATCCAGCCTGTTTGTTTCGCGAAAAAAGACTGATGGCAACATAGGAGACAGTAGCAGAACCTTCAGCCGGTTTTTAACCTCCGGACTTCACCGTAATCCAAATGAGATTTCAGACAGGAATCAAATTTTGCTTACTACGCTCGGGGCTAATTTAAAATATAGTTTTTCAGGTTTGAAAACCGGGTTGAATATGATACATCACCAGCTGGATGTTCCATTGGAAAAGAAGGCAGAGCCGTATAGTCAATTTGCATTTTCCGGCCGGCACCTGTTCAATTACAGTCTGGATTACGCCTATACATATAATAATGTACATGCTTTTGGTGAAGCTGCCCTGGATAAAAATGGAAGAACAGCGGTTGTAATGGGTGCCATAATGAGTGTGGACCCGCGAATTGATCTTTCTCTTTTATACAGAGATATTGATCACAGGTACCAGTCATTATCTGGTAATGCTTTCACCGAAAGCACCCTGCCCGGTAATGAGAGAGGAATATATATGGGTATGTCTGTTAAGGCCGGCGACAGGTGGAAGGTGGATGCCTATGGTGATTTTTACTTCTTTCCCTGGCTTAAATACAGGGTTAACAGTCCCTCCCGGGGCCATGATTTCATGCTTCAGATGAACTTTAAGCCCAACAGGCAATTTGATTTTTATACCAGGTTTAGATGGGAAACCAGGCCGGTCAATGGTAATGGCAACGAAGTGATCCATTATCCGGAAGGGAAAAGCAGGGAACATCTGCGTGCTCATTTTTCAGCACAGATCAGTAGATCATGGGATCTCAGAAGCCGTGTTGAAATGGTTTGGTTTGATAGAAAAGGAGCGTCGAGAGAAGAAGGTTTTCTGTCATATGTGGAAGCACATTACACTCCGGTTGCACGGTGGGGAGGCAATTTAAGGTTACAGTATATAGAAACGGACAGTTACAATAGCCGGATCTATGCATATGAATCGGACGTTTTATATGGATTTAATTTACCGGCTTCCTTTGCAACCGCTTTCAGGTATTATGTCAATCTCAATTTTAAACCTGTAAAAAATCTGCGCTTATGGTTTCGCTGGGCCCATTCCATATATAATGAGGAGACCAAAGAAACAGGTAGCGGAGCCGATCTCATAAAAGGAAATGTCAGATCCGACCTCAGGTTTCAGGTAATTTATTCCTTTTAGGAATGTAAAAACAGGACTGAAAATGCTACCATTCATCACCCCGCCATCGTTATTTACCTCTCATCCGTAAATATTTCCTTTTCCCAATTTTAAGTAATTGTTAAAAAAAAATATAACTTACGCAGCAATTTTCACCAACTACCTGTCTCTGGTTATAGGTCCTCGTTTGTGAAATACATACGATCCATGTTTTTTAAATTAAAATTGAACATTCACATGAGAAAAATTCTATCACTGCTTACAGTGCTGATGATGCTATGCACATTTGCACTAGCTCAAACCCGGACAGTTACCGGTAAAGTAATTGACGCCCAGGGCAAACCCGTTCCGTATGCTTCCGTTTTGGTAAAAGGTACCAATACCGGGGTAGCTGCGGATGCCAACGGTGCTTTTTCTATTGAGGCGGCTCCCAACTCAACCCTTATTTTCAGCGCGGCAGGCTATCAGACAAACGAAGTGAACATTGGTTCGCAATCAACCATTACAGCTTCCCTGAGCAGCCAGTCATCCATGAGTGAAGTTATTGTAACCGCTCTCGGTGTGAGAAGAACCCGTAACCAGGTTCCTTATGCAGCCCAGCAGGTAACAGGGGAAGAAGTAAGTAAAGCACGTACTTCTAATTTTGTTCAGGGCTTATCCGGTAAAGTATCAGGTCTGGAAATGAGACAGTCTAATTCACTTGGTGGTTCTACAAACGTTGTGATCAGGGGTACCAAATCAATCAGTGGCAATAACCAGCCATTATTTGTGATTGACGGGGTACCGGTTGATAACTCAACTTCAAATGGCGCCAACCAGAGAACAGGCCGTGGAGGTTATGATTATGGTAGTGCATCTGCAGATATTAATCCTGACGACATTGAATCTATCACCGTATTGAAAGGTGCCGCATCAACGGCTCTTTACGGATCCAGAGGAGCGAATGGTGTGATCCTGATCACAACCAAAAAAGGTACCAGGGGATTAGGTATCACCGTGAACTCAGGATGGGGTTTCGGAAAATACGACAAGAGTACTTTTGCTGAATACCAGGATGAATATGGTGCCGGTTACGGAACCTATTATGAAGATCCTTCCGGTTATTTCCTTTACAGGGATATTGATGGAAATGGTACACCCGACCTGGTAACACCGGTTAGTGAGGATGCTTCTTACGGAGGCCGCTTTGATGCTAACAAGATGGTTTTCCAGTGGGATGCCTTTGATCCAAACTCGCCTAATTTTAATAAAGCACGTCCCTGGCTGGCTGCTGCAAATGGTCCCGGATCTTTCTTCCAGACAGCATTTTCATCTAATCAAAGCGTATTTATTGATGGTGGAACTGACCGTGGAAGCTTCAAGTTAGGTTATACCCGTACAGACGACAAGGGAATCCTGCCTAACAGTAAGATCTCTAAAAACCTGATCAATTTTGGTGGTACCCTTAACCTGGCGGATAAGCTGACTGCAGGTGCTTCAGTGAATTTCAGCGGAATTGAAGCAACCGGCCGCTATGGTACCGGATATGATGATAAGAACCTGATGACCATGTTCCGCCAGTGGTGGCAAACCAACGTGGATGTACAGGATCAAAAAACTGCTTATTTCAATGAAAGAAGGAATGTTACCTGGAACTGGGCAGATCCAACCGATCTTGTTCCTATTTACTGGGATAACCCTTATTTCACCCGTTATGAAAATTATCAGAACGACAGCCGTAACCGTTTATTCGGAAACGTACACCTGAATTACAGCCCTGTAAAATGGCTGAACATACTGGGTAGGGTTTCATTGGATACTTATTCAGAACTGCAGGAAGAAAGACAGGCCGTAGGAAGTGTAACCACTTCATCTTACGGAAGAACAAACCGTGATATTCAGGAAACCAATTTTGACCTCTTATTCACAACAGATCATGATATCAATCCCGACCTGAACTTCAAAGCCTTACTAGGTACTAATGTAAGGAAAGAAAGCAGGAAGGCTATTGCTGCCGGAACCAATGGTGGACTGATCGTTGAAAGGATATATGCCCTGTCAAATTCTAAAAACCCTATCAATCCTCCGGGTGAAGCTGATGCCAGAAGAGAGGTTTGGGGAAATTTTGCCGGTGTAACATTTACCTGGAGAGACATGTTAACCCTTGATGGAACCATCAGGAACGACCAGTCTTCTACCTTACCTGAGGATAATAACAGTTACTGGTATCCATCAGCTTCTATGGGCTGGACCTGGTCTAAATTATTGGGTTCTGCCAATTGGCTGAGCTATGGTAAGTTCAGGGCTAACTATGCACAGGTAGGTTCTGATGCGCCGGTATACAGCACAGCAGATGCTTATATTATCGGTGTTCCTTTTGGAAGTGCTCCTATTACTTCAGTTGCCGGAGCAGCCGCCAATCCCGAACTTAAGCCTGAACAAACAAAGAGCTACGAGTTTGGTCTTGAAGTTGCTTTCCTGAGAAACAGGTTAGGTTTTGATGTAACCTATTATAATGCAAAAACCTTTGATCAGATCTTCGCTGTTCCTGTATCAACTGCTACAGGTTATAACTCAAGAGTGCTGAACGCCGGTAACGTGCGGAACAAAGGTGTTGAACTTTCAGTATTTGGCGTACCAGTTCAGAATTCCAATTTTTCATGGAATATCAACCTGAACTGGACACGTAACAGGAATAAGGTTGAAGAACTGTATCCTGGTGTTGATGCCATTACACTGGGAACATTCCAGGGTGGTATTTCTATAGTTGCTGCTTTGGGTGAGCCTTATGGTGTTATCCGCGGTACAGACTTCCAATACCATGCTAATGGTGAGCCTTTGATCAACCAGGCCAATGGTTATCCAATGAGAACAGCAACTTCCAATAATAATATTGGTGATGCTAATCCTGACTGGATCGGAGGTATTAATAATTCACTCAGATATAAGAATTGGAATTTAAGTTTCCTTGTTGATATGCGTCAGGGTGGTGATCTATTCTCTCTTGACCTGTATTATGGTCTTGCAACAGGACTTTATCCTGAAACTGCCGGACTGAATGAGCTTGGAAATCCTTCACGTCTTCCAATTTCTCAGGGTGGTGGTGTTATCCTTCCAGGTGTTGCACCTGATGGAAAACCAAACGCTGTTAGAGCCAGCAATACGCTTTATGGCTTATATGGTTATGGACGTCATCCAAATAAAGCATTTGTTTATGATGCAAGTTTTGTAAAACTGAGAGAAGCTATATTAACCTATAGTTTGCCAAATTCAGTTATTGGACGCTTGCAACCATTTAAGGGTATCGATCTGTCTTTGATTGGTCGTAATCTTTGGCTGATCCACAAGAACATTCCTTATTCCGATCCTGAAGAGATCATCAGTGCCGGTAATCTTCAGGGATACCAGGGTGGTGCTTATCCAACAACAAGAACATTCACATTCAATGTTAAATTCAGATTCTAAAAAGATCAATATGAAAAAAATATTTTTAATAGCACTATTGCCGCTTGTGACCATAGTTTCCTGTAAAAGGGACCTGACGAGCATAAATGTGGATCCTAAGAATCCGCAAACTGCACCATCGTCAGCTTTCTTTACAAGTGGTCAGAAATCAATGACAGATCTCCTTACCTCCACAAATGTGAATGATAATATTTTCAGACTTATCGTTCAATACTGGACGGAGACCACTTATCTCGATGAATCCAATTATGATATCGTAACACGCCAGATCCCCAGACAATTATGGAACGGTTTATACCGTGATGTGATCAGGGATTTCCGTGAGGCTAAAAAACTGATCCCGGCTCAGGTAACCAATGCAGTTGTTCAACAAAATCAGCTTGCTGTTACAGAGGTTATGGAGATCATGGCCTGGTATTACCTGGTAACCACTTTCGGAGATATACCTTATAGTGAGGCACTTGATATCAGCAATCTTCAACCTAAATACGACAATCAAAAAACAATCTATGTTGACCTGCTTAGCAGGCTAAACGTAGCGATTGGCGATCTTGATGCTTCTGCAGGAAGTTTTGGTGATGCAGACATCATTTATGGCGGAGACGTTGAAATGTGGCAGAAGTTTGCGAATTCTCTGAAGCTGAAAATGGGAATGACCATTGCTGATGATGATAATACCCTGGCAAAATCCACTGTGGAAAGTGCCGTTGCTGCCGGTGTGTTTACATCCAATGCTGATAATGCAGTATTCCAATACCAGTCAGCACCCCCAAATACAAATCCTGTATGGGTTGACCTGGTTCAAAGTGGAAGAAAAGACTTCGTGGTAACCAATACCATTGTTGATAAAATGAAGTCATTGAATGACCCGCGTTTAGATGATTATTTCAGTTTTGATGCTTCCGGAACAGAATATTCCGGTGGTATACCAGGACTGGGAAATAATTTTTCAACTTACTCTAAACCAGCTGATGCTATTCAGGCTCCTGATTTTCCTGCCGTAGTGTTAAGCTATGATGAAGTTGAATTCTTCCTGGCGGAAGCTGTACAAAGAGGATATAATGTTGGAGGTACTGCAGTTGGTCATTACAATGCTGCTATCACTGCTTCTATCCTTTTCTGGGGAGGAACCACTGCAGAGGCAACTGCTTATCTTTTACAGCCTGCGGTAGTTTATAACCCTGCAAACTGGAAGCAAAGTATAGGCGAACAAAAATGGATCGCTTTATACAACCGCGGATGGGATGCCTGGATTGAGTGGAGAAGGCTGGATTATCCGCAACTGGTTGCTCCTGCTACTGCCGTATCAACCATTCCAAAGCGTTATACCTATCCTATTCCTGAGCAGAACCTGAATACTGCCAATTACAATGCCGCTGCTTCTGCAGTTGGTGGTGATGTGGTAGCTACTAAGTTGTTCTGGGATAAGTTTTAATCAGAATCATCTCATTTTTATAATGGACCATCCGGAAGGGTGGTCCTTTTTTTTTCACCGGTGTGAGCATGCAGCAGCGCACAACTGATGAATGAATGCATATGCAGCAGCATAGGGCGGTAGCTAAGTAATCTCCGGCCCATATATCCCGGTTAAGCATTTCATACTTTGAAATTCTTAATTCTTAATTCCTGATCCTAATTCCAATTGGGGTTATTTTTGCCTCGTAAAACAACAATATGGATCAAAACATTCCGCAGCAGAACCAGATCAATATAGAAATATCAGAAGAAGTGGCAGAAGGCACTTATGCTAATCTGGCGATCATTACCCATTCACATGCAGAATTTGTAGTGGATTTTGTAAACGTTATGCCAGGCACACCCAAGAGTAAAGTAAAGTCACGCATCATATTTACCCCTCAACATGCCAAACGTTTCATGAAGGCCCTGATAGAAAATGTAAGCCGTTATGAGGACGCCAACGGCCCTATTAAAGACTTAGAGGAAATTCAGATACCAATGACTTTTGGTGGTCCCACGGCTCAGGCC
>CBIHLW010000071.1:0-9523 GCA_966210755.1 uncultured bacterium | reverse complement strand
CTTCCTTCACATTGTCCGAACTGGTTCCGATCTGTACCCGGAACTCACCAGGCTCCACCACCCATTTCAATTCACTGTTCACGAATTTCAATTCATCCATACCAATGGTGAATTGAACATCTTTACTTTCACCTTTCTTCAAAAAGATCTTTTGAAAACCTTTCAGCTTTTTAACCGGTTGGGTAATGGCTGCAACCGGATCTACAATGTAAAGCTGCACCACTTCTTCGCCATCGTAATTACCACTATTGGTTACCGTTACTGTTGCGGTTATCTTTCCATTACCTTTCATTTCTTTACTGCTTAAACTGACATCACTATAACTGAAGTTTGTATAGCTCAGGCCATACCCGAATTCAAATAATGGTTGATTGGAAACATCAAGATAATTGGAACGGAATTTCTGCGTTTCCTTTCCTACCGGTTGGGGACGTCCGGTTTTTTTGTGGTTATAATAAACAGGTATTTGTCCTACATTTCTTGGAAAGCTCATGGTGAGCTTGCCAGATGGATTGTATGCTCCAAATAAAACATCTGCCACGGCATTGCCTGCCTCATGACCCAAATGCCATACCTGCAATAGGGAAGTAGCGAGCTCATTTTCCCTTTCAAGTGTTAAAGGGCGGCCACTCATCATTACCACTACCAGTGGTTTACCGGTTGACCGGAGTGCCTCCAATAGCTTTCGCTGGCTTTCGGGTAATGATATGTCCGAACGGCTGGCAGCTTCTCCGCTCATTTCTGATGCTTCACCCACAACCGCTACAATCACATCCGACTGGTTGGCTGCAGCCACCGCTTCATTCAACATTTGCTCAGGTGTACCCGGACCAATATCCACTCTTTCGCCAAACACATTTGCTCTTTTGGCAAGTACAGTATCATCAGTAATGTTGGCCCCCTTTGCATAAATAATATTTACTCCATTACCACCTACGCTTTTCATGCCTTCAAGAACAGGAACTGAAAGCGTATTGTCGCCACTAACTGCCCAGGTACCCAGCATATTTGATTTATTATTTGCCAAGGGTCCAACAAGTGCAATGGTACCGGATCTTTTAAGGGGTAAGGTTTGATTATCGTTTTTAAGTAATACAGTTGATTTGGTTGCAAATTCCCTGGAAGCAAGTCTTTTATCGGCACTCAGCACTTCTTTCTCAGCCCTGCCGGGTTTACAATAGCGGTAGGGATCATCAAATAATCCCAGTTTATATTTTGCTTCCAGAATTCTTCTGCAGGCATCATCAATTTGTTTTTGGGTAACCTTTCCTTCCTGTAATGATTTTTTTAGTGTGGTTAGAAATCCTTCACCCACCATATCCATATCCGTACCTGCTTTTAACGCCATGGCCGATACCGCCTGCAGGTCGCCACTTCCATGATCGATCATTTCATTGATGGAAGTATAATCTGTAACCACAAATCCTTTAAAACCCCATTGGTTTCTCAAAAGTTCTGTCAGTAACCATTTGTTACCGGTTGCGGGAATACCGTCAATTTCATTAAATGAGGTCATTACACTTCCCACTCCTGCATCAACAGCTGCTTTGTAAGGAGGAAGGTAATACTCATACATTTTTATCCTGCTCATGTCAACAGTATTGTAATCTCTGCCACCTTCCGCTGCACCATACAGGGCAAAATGTTTTACGCATGCCATCAATGTGTTATCGGCAGATAAACTATTACCCTGGTAACCTTTTACCATGGCTCTTGCAATCTGCGACCCGAGGTAGGGATCTTCACCGGCGCCTTCTGCCACACGTCCCCATCTTGGATCGCGTGCAATATCCACCATGGGTGAGAAGGTCCAGCAAAGTCCGTCTGCCGTAGCTTCTACCGCTGCAACGCGTGCTGTTCTTTCAATCATATTCATATCCCAGCTGCACGACAATCCCAGAGGAATAGGGAAGGTGGTTTTATAACCATGTATTATATCTGATCCAAAGATCAGGGGGATCTTTAACCGGCTGCCATTAACGGCAAGTTCCTGTGCCTTTCTTATTTTTTCCACTCCAATCACACCAAATAAACCACCAACCCTGCCTGACCTGATCTTGGTTTCCACATCTGGATTTACAACTGATCCGGTTGCTATACCTCCACCTGGTGTCAGCAGGTTTAACTGGCCTATCTTTTCATCTACCGTCATCTTCTTCATCAGGTCATTGACAAAGCTGTTCATCTTTGCAACATTTGTCTGCGCCATTGAAGGAATGGCAGCAAATAAAGCAGCGCCTAATAATAGTTGTCTGATCATTTTATTTTATTTAGTATTCAACTTGATTTCAAATTTAAATTTCCTGTGCGTTCTGATAAATGATACTGATCATTTTATCAGATAGGGCTCAATCTGTTTTTTCCAAATGGCATAACCCTTTTCATTCATGTGGAGCATATCGTTTATAAACAATTCCTTTCGTGGTTTGCCGTCAGAACCTGTCATAGGATCCCAGATATCAATAAAATGTGCATTGGACTGCGATCTTAAAAATTCTTTGATCAGTGAATTTCCGGCTATCAGTCTGTCTTTCATATGCCACCTCGACGGACTTGGCTTCATGGAAACAAAACTGATCACCACTTCCGGGTTGCTGTTCCTTATATCCGTAAACAATTGCTGAAACCTGTTCAATACAATTTCTCCTGTAATTGTATCTGAAGAAGCAATATCATTTTCGCCACAGTAGATCACAATTTGTTTCGGCATGTAGGGAAATATTATTTTATCCTCATACCGGATCTGGTCAGTAAGCGTTGAGCCGCCAAATCCTCTGTTTATCACTATAAAAGATGGGAAGGAATCCTGCAAGCCCTTCCACATAGTAAAAGAGGAGCTGCCAATAAAGAGAATTGCATTCTTCGGCGCAGGTGTAATACTATCCTTGTATTTGAATTTCTTAATATCATTCCAAAATGGGGTGGGTTCTCCCTGAGCATTCAGGCTGGTGATGGTGAACAGTAACGATACAAAGTATAAAAAGAAATGCTTCATTATTATTCGGATTTAAGTGTTTTACTTCTTTCAGAAATTCCATTTTCATTAATGGCTTCTATCTGAAAGTAATATGGTTTTTTACTATCCATCGATTTCATCCAGTATTCATTATTGGAATGTACCATGATACAGGTATATAATTTATCCGGGTCCGTTCCATAATAAATATTATAGGCAAAGGCATTGTCAACTGGCTTCCATTTGATGAATGCACTCCGTTTATCCTTTTCAGTGCGCAATACAATAAAGCCTTCCACATGTTGCGGAAGGGAACCATTGCCGTGGCCAAATACACGGAGCCCGCTGATGGCAAATTTACCGGTAGGCATGTGAATGTTTTCAAGTTTGATATACCTTGCCTTTACAGGTTTTACCAACTCAACATAATCGTGCGGAACATCTTTGCTGTTATTGCTTTTATCTGCCAGCACCTTCCATTTCCTGCCATCAACAGAATAATAAAGTTTGTACTGGTGATACTGCCCATTGAATTTACCCAGACGATTACTTTCCACATCCTGGTCGGCATAGTTGATCTGAACTGCATTTACTTCTGATACGCTGCCCAGGTCTGTCTGTATCCATTCTCCCTTATTTGAAGTTTGTGCGCTCCAATAGGTTTTAGTTAACTCATCAACTGCACCATTTGGTAAATAACCGCCAAGTGTGGAGGAAACCTGTACAGGCTTATTGTAATTTAAAAGCATCCATCCGGTAAAATATTTTGAGTTCTTATAAGTGGCAGGTTTATTCTTATCAACCGCTGAGGGTATGTAATGCGGGTAATCACCGAAAGCTGTATTGCACCACATGGTTCCATCGCTGTCAAATCCTGTTGGCCACATGGCAATCCTTCTTTCAAAAGTGTTTTTTACGGAAACCACCGTGGTTGCCACATGCCACCATTGCTGGTCGTTATCCTTAAAGGTGGCACCGTGTCCTGCTCCTCTTACATATCCGCCCAGTTTCATACTTAATGGATCCGACATAGGTGTCCAGGGTCCGAGTGGACCTGATCCCACCAGCAATCCATCGGCATATCCACTGAATTCTGTACCGGGTGCCCCGTATTGCAAATAATATTTACCATTATATTTTGTGAGGTGCGATCCTTCAATGAATGGATCGAGGAAAGTATTATCCATATGTTCACCAAACCTTTGCCATCCATACCGCCAGTGTTCCAGCACATACATCTCTTTTCTTGTGCCTATCGGATCCATGGTTTTCCGGTCCAGTTCAATTCCATACATCGGGTAACGGTTGCTGCTGCCGTTATACATGTAAAATCTTCCGTCATCATCAGTAAAGAAGGAAGGATCCCAACCACCGATCTCAAACGAATCAACCAGGGGTTTCCATTCATTTGCTTTGGGGTCCGTACTCATCCAGATGGAAAAGTTATCTGTATAAGTAGAACCAAACACGATCATGGTATCACCAATGATACCTACACCCGGTGCACAAAGTTCATCGTAAGTTCCGGTATTCCAGGGACGCAAAAATTTTCTTGAAATGAATTTCCAGTTCAACAGGTCTTCACTCCACCAGTAACCCCATTGATTGGTGCTGAACAGGTAATAATCTCCTTTATAATTTACAATCACCGGGTCTGCTGTTGCCCTGTGCTTTCCCCATTGTGTAAAATTGGGAATGGGCGTATATCCATAATCTATGTTCAATGGATTGCAATAGGTTGTTTGGGCAAGTTCAGGAGACTGGGAATAGCTTGCGAATCGGATAAGCGTAAAAAATAAAACGAGAAGTGTTTTAGGCATGAATGATAGGTTGAGGATGTTTAAAAAGTCAAAAGTCGAAATTCAAAAGCATGCACCGGTTGTTACCTTCCTTAGTTTTATTTTTTTCTGTTCATTTGTTCTTCACACACCTAAACCCTGTATGTTCCAGTCCGGTGTCCGGTGATGATTTCATTCTGCTGGTAACGCGGTATCCTTTACAATAAGATGCATGGCAAAGAAAAGATCCGCCACGCACCACTCTTTTAGGCATTCCCGGTTCCATGGGATCGTAACTCCTGGAGGGTCCCTGTGGATTGCTGGAAGCATTTTCTTTTTGCGTGGTATAATAACCGGCATCATACCAGTCGCTGCACCATTCCCATACATTGCCTGCCATATCAAAAAGTCCGAATGCATTGGGTTGAAATGTTCTTACTGGAGATAATCCATAGTACCCATCCCAGTTAGTATTCCTGACCGGAAAGCTGCCCTGCCAGGTATTGGCTTTTGGTTGTTTGGTTTCCACCTCTTCATTGCCCCAGGGATATACGTTATGAGATGCGCCGCCTCTGGCTGCATATTCCCATTCTGCTTCAGTTGGTAATCTTTTGCCGGCCCATTTGCAATAAGCCATGGCATCGTCCCAGGAAATATGTACCACAGGCAAAAGGTCTTTACCAATGATGTTCGATCCCGCACCATGAGGTTGTTTCCAGTTGGCACCCCTGGTCCACGTCCACCACTGGCCTGCATTATGCAGATCAACCTGGTGATCCGGGGGTGTAAAAACCAGAGAGGAAGCTTTTAATAATTCATCATCCGGTTTTGGTGTGTTGGAAGGAAGTTGTTTTTTTAACGCTTCCCAGTCCACATCTTTTTCGGCTGTTGTAATATATCCCGTGCTTTCTACAAATTTTTTGAATTGGGCATTGGTCACTTCCGTTTCGTCCATCCAGAATCCGTCAACCGTTACCCTATGTTGGGGTGCTTCATCTGGTTTACTGTCCGCATCGGCTGCACCCATTAAAAAACTTCCGCCAGGTATCCATTTCATGCCACCGGTAGTGGAACCTTCTGTTGGTATCTCCTGTTTCGATGTTGATGCGAGCCTTGTAGATGTGGATGGTGTGCAGGCCATGGTGCTGTCCGTTGCTGGAATGCCCGCACTTTTATTATTTGAACAGCCCACGATGAACAAGGCAAGGAATGTGATACAATCCCTGGTACAAAAGGTTCTATGTTTATTAATAACTGCCACGGTATAAATTATCAAATCTGTTATTGATGGTTTTCTTTAGCGGAATCTGCAATCCGTTTGTTTCTTTTAGCCAGTTGAAAAGTTCATCTTTTAATTGTAAACCTATCTTTCTGTAACTGGTATCTCTTATCAGGTTATTCATTTCATAAGGATCGTTCTCAAGGTCAAATAATTCATTGATATCCCAAAGGCCATTATAATAAATATACTTATAACGGCTGGAGCGTACCGCGAATGTAGTGGGTGTTTGAGGAAATGCGGACTCCCAGTAATATTCATAAAATACCTTATCTCTATTCCACCCGGCTGAGTTACCTTTTAATAGCTGGTTGAACGAATACCCCTGCATCTGCGATGGCTTTGCGATGCCTGCCAGTTCCAGAAAAGTGGGAGCCAGGTCAACATTCATCACAACCTGTTCCACTACTGAATTTGGCTTTACCATACCCGGCGCCCAAACCAATAAGGGAACCCTCATGGATTCTTCATAAGCATGTCTTTTGTCAATCAGTCCATGTTCGCCAAACGAAAATCCATTATCACCCATATAAACCACCATGGTATTGTTTTCCAGTCCTTGTTCTTTCACCCAGGCTATCACCCTTTGCACGCTTTCATCAACCGCCTGTAATGTTTCCAGGTACCGGTGATAAAAATCATCGAAAGGAATGGTGCCATGAAACATATAATCCACCCCATGCCAGCTATACCTTTGTTTCCGCACCCATTCCGGAATATCCCGGTAGTTGACCTTAGTTTTAGGAGCGGTTACCGTGCCGTATGTTTTGCTGCTGTCAGTTACGGTTAAATACATGGAAGGCGGACAAATAATTTCGGTGTTTGCGTATTTCCCTTTATGCCTTTCTGCTGGTTGAAATTCTGCATGCACGCCCTTATGGGAGAGATAAACAAAAAAGGGTTTGTTCCTGTTCCGCATATTCAGCCAGTTGAGCGCATGATCGGTTAAAAGATCTGTAACATACCCGTCTTCGGCCTGCTTCACCCTTCTGCCATTGATATTGAAGGTTGAATTATAATAAGTGCCCTGTCCCTGGAAGCTTAGCCAGTAATCAAATCCGGGTTGTGGCTGGTCATCCGTATTGCCCATATGCCATTTTCCCAGGAATGCCGTTTGATAACCGTTCTTCTGTAAATATTGTGGAAAAAAAATCAGGTTGGATGGTAGTGGTGCATCATTATCTACAACGGTATGGGAGTGTGCATACTGCCCTGTAAGAATTGAAGCGCGGCTTGGTGAACAAAGTGCCGTTGATACAAATGCATTTTTTATGTGCGCCCCTTCACGTGCCATCATGTCCATACCAGGAGTTTCAAGTCCCTGTATTTTTTTCATGAAGCCCATGGCATCATACCTGTGATCATCTGCAAGAATATATATGATGTTCATCTTTTTCTGCTGTGCACGCAATGGGGCCGTACAAAAAAGGATGGTACATAAACCGGTTAAAAGAAAAATGAAATGTTTTTTGATCATGATCTTTCGTTTTTATTTCCCTGCATCAAATACTACATTCCTGATCAGGAATTGATGGGCAGGGTGGTTCAGATATTCATTGATGTATGGTGAATAAGTGCTGACCTTTATAGTATTTTTTTTAAAATCCATATCTATGATGCGTAGCCAGCCATTGCCTCCCATCACAGATCCTTTTACGCCCTCCTGGTAATTGGCCAGCATCTGATACACCGGGTTTCCGGATTCATTGATACTAACCAGCGTTCCCACACCTGTATTTAAAACATGTCCGGAAAAAACAAAGCGTATTCCGGGATGTTTTTTTACCAGTTTCTCCCAGATCTGTTCACCATCATTCACACTACTGTCGCCTTTATCCTTTCCAACCCCATATGCCTGTGGTCTCCACTTATCTCCTGGTCCCTGCCGGGTACTGTCGGAATACATATAACTATGTGTATTGATGATCACCGTTTTATTCGGATGATCTGAAATAATTTTACCGGCCCAGTCCAGCACCTCATTACGGGGACCAAATTCAAATGAAAAAACAAGCCATTTGATCTTCCCGGTTTCAAACAGGTAATAAACATTATCCATTTTTCCCTCTTCATATGCCGCACCAAAAAAAGGTAATTGCGACATATGGGAAACCGGGAAATACCGGTTGAACAGGTTTGTATTTCTTACATCTGCATATTTGCCTTCCGTGCTTCCCATATCATGATTTCCCGCGGCCAGTATATAAGGAACTTTGTTATCCAGCTTTGAAAATGATCTTTGAATGAGCTGCCATTCTTTTTCATTATTGTTTTGGGTAAGGTCGCCCTGTTGCAGCACCAGGTGAATGTTCTTTTGCTCCTTTAACAAATAACTGATCTGCGCTTCCAGCACTTCAGGATATTTTTCAGCATAGGTTTGCGTATCGGGTAGCAATACCATCCTGGCCTTGTGCATGCCCGGATTACAGGCCAGCATAAAACAACAGACAGCTAAATATATTATGGTCCTGTATATCATTAGGCCCTGCAATTATTTAATGTAAGGACTTTGAAATCCAAGTTTTTTCAATCCCGCCTGGATCTCAGGACAACTCATAAATAATTCCCATAACAAAGCGCTCCGGTAATTTTCCATCATCACAACTATTGGTCCCTGGTCAATGGCCAGGTATTTCTTTGGATACCATCCGGCTGTTTCGCTGAATGCATCGTAGAATCCATATGGACCATAAATACTGTCTTTCATATCATCATACCAATGTCTCATGGCCTGCTTCGATTCATTCGGGGTATATGGAAATGAGGACAGGGCCGCAGTAGGAGAGATCACTCCAAGATCCCTTTTTTCTGAAGGGGCATGTCCGGCATAACCTCTCATGGAATAGCTGGAGGTTAATCCCCAGCTGTCTGGTCCATATCCTTTGAAATTATTTGGATTGGTAACGCACCACTGGTAATTGATGAGTGCCTGGTTTTTATTTTCTTCCCAATAATCGGCATACTGGTCTTTTAATCCTCTCGGATCGAGGCCGAGGTAAGAATAATGTGCCCAGAATAAGGGGCCGCCATTTGGAGCATCACCCTGATGGTTTAACTGTAACCTGTAACCGAATTTTACTGTAGTATCGCGGATCTTTCCATTTTGTGCCCAGCCTTCGTGATATACTTCAGCAGGAACGCCATGTGTTGGGGAAGAAGCGGCAAGCACATACATGATCAGGCATTCATTATAACCGCGAACTGGAAAATTCATTTCCCATCCAAAATTGGGACTCCAGTGCCAGTACAATACATTCTTACCATTGCGGTACCAGTTGAAATCCACTTCTTTCCACAGTGTATCCACTCTTGCTGCCAGTGCTTTTTCTCTTGCATTGCCATCTTTAAAATATTGCCTTACACAAAGCAATCCCTGGATCATAAAGGATGACTCAACAAGGTCGCCGCCATCATCTTTCCGGCTGAATGGTTTTACTTTTCCTGTTTCACCATTCCACCAGTGTGGCCATGCACCATGAAAACGGTCGGCCGTTTCCAGAAATTTTACAA
>CBIHLW010000070.1:0-9554 GCA_966210755.1 uncultured bacterium | reverse complement strand
CATTTCGAAGCATAGTATCCTTCCGCCACCATATTCATTTCCAATTGTGCAGATTGCACACTGTATCCTTTTCCTATCATGGCTCCGAAGGTGCGGTTGCGGCTGAACAGTGAATAACAGGTTACCAGAAGGTCGCCCAGATAAACTGAAGCTGCGTAATTGATATCCTTTTTATGTGTAAGCGGATGAGTGGTTTTGTGTTCACCAACCACCATGTGTTGCGCGCCAACCTTTCTTAAAAAGCCAGCCATTTCATCCGCACTATTTGCAATATATACACTAAGAAAATTATCTCCATATTCCAGTCCATGTGCAATACCTGCTCCGAGGGCATAAATATTTTTGAGTACGGCAGCATATTGAACGCCGAGAATATCAGTATTGATGATAGTATTGATATAACTATTTTGAAATAGGGATGCAATGTTACTGGCTGAGGTTTCATTGATCCCTGAAAAAGTGAGGTAAGATAATTTTTCACCGGCCACTTCTTCTGCATGACAGGGGCCCATTACGGTAAAATAATTTTCAAGGGAGAGACCATATTTTTTTTGTAAATGATCATTCAATAAAATATCCGGCCCTGGCACCAGTCCTTTGATAGCCGACAGTATCTTTTTATTTTTTAAAAGACCGGCATTTAACTGATCAAGTACTGCCTGGATATATGCTGAAGGCACAGCAAACACCAAAAGATCAGACTTTTCAACAAGTTTCTGAACATCATCATAGAGATCAAGTAATGTTACATCAATATAGGCTGAAGGCAGGTAATTGGGATTATGGCCCCTTTTCCTGATCTGCTCTATAGATGCTTTTTTCCTGATCCACCAGTTCACCTTTTGCTTGTTGTCAGTAAGGATCTTAACCAAAGCCGTAGCCCAGCTTCCGTTTCCTATTACACCTATGGTCATTTGTTCATGTATCAATACAGCTCCTCCTTTGTTACCACTTTCACCGCATCGCCGTGTTTTAATTTACTGGTTACTGCATCATATGGTGCCGTTACAACTGTTTCGCCCTCCTTCAAACCCGAGAGCACCTCATAATAATTCATGTCCTGGATTCCGGTTGTTATCACCCTTTTCTCAACTTTATTTTCATTGTTGATCACAAAAACCACTTCTTCCAGTTCTCCACTCACTACCACCACTTCCTCATTTTCATCAGAAGAATTTTGCTTTTCTTTTTTCCGGTCATCAAGCGATTTATCACTTCCCTTTACTCTTGTTCCTACTGCGGCTATGGGAACTGCCACCACATCAACACTTTTTCTGGTTTTGATATCGGCACTTGCATTCATTCCTGGCCGGAACGGAAAACTTTTTGGCCTTGATGGATCCAAAAGGTCGCGGTATGAGGAAGGTTCAAGCCGGATGCGCACTTCATAATTGGTTACATCGCCGGCTGCCATAGCCCCATTGGAACCGGATTTAACAGTACTGCTTGCGATCTGTGTCACTACTCCTTTAAATTTCCGGTTATTGTAGGCCTCAATCTCAACGTCGGCAGAATCTCCTATATGCACTTTCACAATATCATTTTCTCCCACATCAACCCTTACTTCCATATTACTCAGGTCAGCTACGCGCATCATTTCCGGACCAACGCTAAAGCTGTTACCTGATACCCGTTCTCCTTTTTTTACGCTCAAAGAAGAGATCACTCCATCCATGGGTGCCACCAGCGTGGTTCTGCTTAAGTTCTTATTGGCAGCTTCCAGGCTGGTTCTTACACTTTGCGTATTTGCCTGAAGACTTCTTATATTTTGCAGGGCTGCATTGTATTGCGACTGCGTAGTTCGTACAGTTGTTTCGTATTGTTCCAGTTCTGCTTTGGAAATTACTTTTTCATCAAACAATTTTTTATTCCTGTTATACACCTGCTTTGCCTGGTCAAGCTGGGCTTTGAGTGATTCCAGGCCTGCCTGGCTGTTAGCTACCGTTGCCTGGGATTGTATAACTCTTGCTCTGGCTTCATCACGCTGTGATGCATATATATCAGCATATATCCTTGCCAATACCTGTCCCTTTTTTACACTGTCTCCTTCCTGTACATTCAATTCCGTTATCTCACCCGACACATCAGAACTGATCTTTACTTCAACCTCAGGATAAACTTTACCCGGAGCGTTTACGGTTTCAATAATGGTTGTGCGTACGGTTTTTTCAGATGTCACCTTCATCAGATCTCCCGAACTGCCGCCTATCAGTTTAATAACTATAAAGATCACCAGTAAAATGGCCGCAACGATCAATATCCATTTAACTTTCCTGTTCATGCTTTTTTTGTTAAGGATGATGGATAATGGTTCCTGTTCATATTGTGCTGCTTATTTAATTATTAAAATTGATTGTATTTAAGGTACATTGGCCAAGCCAGTGAATACCTGTAATAGCTGTCTTTATAACTTCAGTCCCTGCCCTTTATAAAATTCAAGCAATTTCATTTTGAAAACATAATCAAATTGCGCCGTCAGCATATCCTGTCTTGCTCTTAATAACAAATTCTGGTTGTTTATCAATTCAAATGTGGTAAGCAAATTCACATCATATCTTTTTTGTGCAAAAACGTAAGCCTTGTCTGCTGCTTCAACCGCTTTCCGGCTTGCATTGAATTTCTGTAAAGCAATTATGGCATCCGTATATGCCCTGTAAATATCCTGTTTAAGGGTTTGGTTGGCGCTTTGTTGCTGGAGCTGAAGATTCTGAACATTCAATATGGCTCTTTTCCAGTTGCCGCGTAAAGCACCTCCATTAAAAATCGGAATGGATAAGCCAATGCCTATGTTTTGTCCAAAATTATTTCTCAGTTGATTAGAAAAGGGTGTAATCCCGGTGCTGACCACATCAAAACCGGGTGCCAGCACTTCATACCGGGTTGTGCCCATACGCACAAATGCACCCGTGCTTTTTTCGGGAACAAATAATGATTCCTGTACCGATTCAATATTTACATACCTTGAATTCAAACCTCCAAACGCAGAAATGGATGGATACATGCTGCTTCTGGCTGCAGACACCAGTTGCTGTGCTGATTTCACACGCAAATCATTTACTCTTTGTTGTGGCAGATTAACCAGGGCAAGATTATAAACTACCTCCGGCCGCAGGTCTGATAAACTTTCAACAGGGATCAATTCAACAGGAGGTGTTTCAATGTCAAACGGCGTTGCTGCATCAAGATTTAATAAAGCTTTTAATTGCAACAACAATTGCTCAACATTTCCCTCCGCAGTTACCAGTAAAGAACTATCAGATGCCAATTGTGCTTCCAGCTGGGAAGCATTTAATTCAGGCAATAAACCAGCACTTACTTTTTTTTGCGTGATATCAAGTTGAATCAAAGTTTGCTGAACCTGAATACCGGCAATATTGACCTGTTGTTTTGCAAGCAATGCCTGCAGGTATCCAACGGCAACGTTCAATGCCACATCGTCCTGAACTTTTTTTACGTTCGCTTTGTCGGCTTCATGTGTCAGCTCCGACGATGTTATAAGGTATTTTTTTGTAAACCAGTTGAAGAGGGTAACGTTGGCGGATAATCCAAATTGGGTATTGAAGAAATTCCTTGATTCAAGTGTCCCGGTGGTTGGGTTTTCGGAAAGACCAAAGCTATATCCTGAACTAGCCTGAAAATTAGCTGTAGGCCATCGCGATAATTCATCAAGTTCCAGTTCAAGCTGTGAAAACCTGGTTTGAAGATCGGCCTGTTTTACTGAAATATTATTTGCCAAAGCATAATCAACACATTCTTTCAGGTCCCATTTATCCTGCGCACCGCAAATTAACCTTCCCAGAAAAAACAATAAGCATATCAGTACCCGCTTCATAGCTGTAAAAATAAGAGAAAGTTCAGAGGCTATATAGCATTTAACGCCTGATTTAGATCGGATATGATATACGAAGCGTCTTCAAGTCCTGCATACATTCTTATATATTGATGTTCTTTATTGCCCGCATCAAATTGCGAAGCATCCAATCCTGCACATTTTGGAAGGATAAGCGATTCATGCCCACCCCAGCTAACAGCCATCATGATATGCTGGAGCGATTCACAGAATTTAGTGATTGATGCATAGGTACCGTTCTTTAAACTGAATGTAAACAAACCACATGATCCGGACATTTGTTCGCGGGCCAGGTGGTATTGCTCAAAGGAATCATCAAAAGGGAAGATCACCTGTTGAACTTTCTGATGATGTTTTAAAAAGGCTACTACCTCTTCAGTTGTTTTGCTGATCCTGTCAAGCCTTGCAGGCAGCGTTCTCAATCCCCGTATTAACAGCCATGCATTGAAGGGCTGGATGCCGCTTCCGATATTGAGGTATTCGCTATCGAATATTTTTTTCATCCTATCCTGCGATCCTGTTAAAACCCCACCAAGCGTATCGCTATGCCCACTGATATATTTCGTTGCTGTTTGCATGGAAAGGTCGATCCCCAATTCAATAGGCCGTTGATACAGTGGCGTGCAATAACTGTTGTCTATCATGGTGGTAATACCCTTCGGTTTTGCCATACCTGCAATTGCCTTAAGATCCTGTAATGCATAATCCCAGGAATTAGGCGACTCAAGATAAATGAAGCTGGTATTCGGCTGAATGGCCTTCTCAAAATTTACAACTTCCCTTCCATCAACATAAGTAGTACTTACACCAAAGCGGGGAAGCACTACATCAAACATTTTTTGCGCCCAGGTGTAGGGCTGCCTGACAGAAACAATATGATCACCCGATTTCACATTAGCCAGTACTCCGGCAAAAATAGCGGCAGCTCCGCTATTAAAAACAAGACAGTCTTCTGCTCCATCAAGAGCAGCAAGTTTTTTTCTAAGAATGTCAACAGTGGGATTCAGGCCACGACTATATAAATAGCCCCCCATTTCATCTTCAAAAGCTTTACGCAGATCGGCAACCCTGCTAAAAGCAAAATTGCTGGTTTGCATAATGGGAGGAGATATGGCATTGAAGTAATGCGCCCTTTCCTCACCCAGTTCGTTTAATATATAAGAAAGATCCATATTACTTATTTGGTTCAGTTTTCCTGATTTGTTTTACAATAAAATATACGCCCGTAAAAAATGCAAGAACGCCAAGTCCGGTAAGCGCAGCATAATCATTGTTTTTATAATCCAGTGCAATACTGATGGCAACAAATGCATAGGCAATTATAAAGATGAGCGGCAGAAGCGGATACAATTTCATGCTGAATATGCCTGTGCCGTTCAGATGCCTGGTTCGTTTACGGATGATAAAGATGCTACCTGCAGAAAGGGCCATCCCAAAACAATCCAGAAAAATGGTAAAGCTCAGGATCTTATCAAATTCCTGCGCCCAGAATACGATCAGCGCGGCAATCCCTGCAAACAGGCTTAAGGAAAGCGTGAGGGCCTCTTTGCTGTTTCTTTTTGTAAAAGCAGAAGGCAGGATACGGTCTTCTGCCATTGCATACATAACCCTGGGATTGCTCATCAACACAGCATTTACATAGGCCAGCACGCCGAGAAAAAGCAAAACGGACATGACGCGCTCGGCCTGGGCTCCAAATATTTTTGAAGCCATGATAGCAGCTATATTATTACTGGTCTTTAATTCCTCAAATCCAATTACCCTTACATAAGCATAATTGATAAAAAAATAAAGCAGGATGATCACTGAAATGGCTATGAAAATACCTCTTGGAATATTTTTATCTGGTTTCTCTACCTCCTCACCAAAATTGATGGTTTGCTGGTATCCTCCGTAAGTAAAGCTTACAGCCACCAATCCAATACCAAAAGCCTTAATATATTCCCTTAATGCCGGTTCCATATTATTGCCAATATCAGTTATGGCAGCTGCATCATTGGTTGCAAAAAACAAAGGAGCAATGAGCATCAGCACCATTGCAATTTTGATGATCATTAAAACCGACTGCGCTTTTGCACTCATTCTCAAACCAAGCATGTTTACAATATAAAAAAGCACAATGGCAAACAATGCAATCAGCACCTGCACAGTTTTAATGAGGTCACCATTACTGGCGAGGTATTGAGCATCGCGTGACGCAGGCAGAATTACACTGGAAATGTATTCACTACCCACCAGGGCTACTGCAGCGCAGGAAGCTGCATTGGAAACAAGAATGATGCAATTAATGGCAAAAGCAATTGAAGGATGATAGGCATACGCAAACACCTTATAATATCCCCCGGTGATGGGCAACCTTGACCCGATTTCAGCATAGGTAAGTGCTCCGCATAAAGCCACCAGACCTCCGGCTATCCAGCATAAATAAAATAAAAACGGAGTTGGAGTTGCTGCTGCAACATTCACAGGTGTACGAAATATGCCCATGCCTATCACAAAACTTATAACAATCATTGACAGATCAAAAAGACCTAGCTTTTGCTTTTGAGTCATGGGATTGAAGATAATAAGAAAAGCTATTGAGCATCAGTAATAGACTTTCGGCTATCAGCTTTACACTATATTTGTCATTCAATTGGTTCCCGGCAATAAAAACCGGGATGAAAAGGGAAGCCGGTTCAAGTCCGGCGCTATCCCCGTAGCTGTAAGGCATGAGTGAACCAGGGATTCTGAAGTTTAACGTCTGATCCTTCAAATTTTTGGAGAATCTTTCCGCACAAGGAACCTGGAATTTCATTCACCTGCTGATCAGGAACCACTGTCGCAAGATGGGAAGGTGATCAGCAGTAGCCAAGCCAGAAGACCTGCCAGTTGTATTCAACGGTTAATTCCGTTGAAAATTATTTAAGTTTTGCTTTCGGAGGAAAAGCAGAGACGATAAGCCAGCAGTTATCTTCTCAGTCATTCATTCCCGGAAGCAGTCACCAAAAAATTTTAACCGTTATGAGAAAAATTTTTATTGTGGCTGCTATTTTATCAGGCAGCCTTCTTTATGCGCAGGATTCAACAATAGTTTCTGCAGACCAGCATCCGCTTGACCATGTGGTGATCACAACTCACAAATACCCTGTAAAGCAAAGCCAGACGGGGAAAGTGGTTACCGTTATTGACAGACAACTGATAGAACAACTTGGTGGAAGAACCATTAGTGAAATGATCAACACCATTGCGGGTACAATTGTGAACGGGGCCAATAATACCCTTGGCACTAACCAGCGAATGAGCATTCGCGGATCATCTGATGGCAATGTGCTTATTCTTGTTGACGGTATCCCCATAAATGATCCTTCGGTTCTTACCAACTATTTTGACCTTAATTTTTTCAATGCCAGCGAGGTAGAAAGGATTGAAATTTTGAAAGGCGGGCAGTCAACTTTATATGGATCTGATGCTGTGGCCGGAGTGGGCAATATTATTACTAAAAAAGCTTCAACGCAAAGAGCCGTTCCACATTTCTCCGCAGGATTTGGCAGCTATGGTACCATGAACAGCACCCTTGGGATTAAAGGGAAAAGTAAAAAGATAAATTATAACCTTGCCGCATCGGTTGTGCGTTCAGCTGGATTTTCAGCGGCGCATGATACTACAGGTGCAGGCCATCATGATAATGATGGATACCACCAGTATAATTTACGCGGTGAAATGGGTTTTCAGTTGTCTGATAAGCTGAATGCCCGAATTTTCAGTAATTACAGCCATTACAACGCTGACATTGATGCGGCAGCATTCACTAATGATAATGATTTTACGGCAAGGAACCGGAATGTACAGATTGGATCCGGACTTATTTGGAAGCATGGAAAAGGAACCCTGCATATAAATTATCATTTCAATTATGTAGACAGGTTTTATCTTGATGATTCAACAGACCGTCCTTCCTTCTCTTATTATTCGGTCAGCAACTATATTGGAAGAAGCCATTTTGCGGAGGTATATGAAAATTATAAATGGAATAAATTCTCATTGCTGGCAGGGATTGATCACAGGTTATTCAATACTTCACAGGAATATAATTCTATAAGTATGTTTGGCCCCTTCAATACCAGACTTGAGGATACAGCCGGAATGTGGCAAACCAGTCCTTACGCTTCAGTGATCTATAATCATAAGAACCTGAACATTGAACTGGGTGGGAGATGGAATCATCATAGCGTATATGGCAATAATTTTACCTATACGTTCAATCCGTCTTATTTAATCAGGCAGCGGCTGAAGATCTTTACAAATGTTTCATCCGCATTTAAAACCCCAACACTTTATCAGTTATTTGATCCATATATTGGCAACACCTCACTTGATCCGGAAAACTCGCTGATTCTGGAGGGAGGTGTTGAAATTTATTCAAAAAACTGGAGTTTACGTGTTACTGATTTTTACAGGAACACCGATAATGCCATACAGTTCATTATTACTGATCCTGTTTTCTTTTCAGGGCATTATTTAAATGTCAGCAACCAGAAGAATTATGGCGTGGAAGCTGAATTTAATTACAGGTCAGTAAAATGGAATGTCCATTCCAATTATACCTATACGCAGGGAAAGATAAGCTCCAACTATTCTGAAAGCGGCAACCAGTTGGCAAAAGATACAACTTACAACAACCTGTACCGCGTGCCGGAACATGCATTTAATTTAATGGCCGGCTATACCATCAATAAGAAATTTTCTGTCAGCACTTTGATTAAATATGTTGACAGCAGGCTTGAACCTGTTTATGCCTCCAGCCCTGTCAAACTTGATCCTTATTATACTATAGATTTATCAGCACAATACAGATTTAGTAAAAAGGCCAGGCTGTTTACAGACCTCAAAAACATTACAGGCCAACGGTATTTTGACATACTTGGATATAATTCAAGACGATTCAATTTTTTTATAGGTATGGATATTCAATTTTAGTGAATGGGACACGCTATTTTTGTAAAAACCCCTCAACCATGGCAGTAGATATAAAAGACCTGCTTACAGTTACTTTTACACTGTTTGCCATTATAGATATCATTGGATCTATTCCAATTTTAATTTCATTGAAAACGAAACTGGGCGGCATCAGGGAGTTCCGGGCTACATTGATCTCAGGAGGGATGATGATCTTTTTCCTGTTTATAGGGGAACCGTTTTTAAATCTTCTGGGCCTTGATGTCAGTTCATTCGCCGTTGGAGGTTCCATTGTGATTTTTATACTTGGTTTGGAAATGGTACTGGGAGCTGAATTTTTTAAAAGTGAAAAAGACGTTAGGGCTTCAACTGTTGTTCCTATTGCTTTTCCTTTGATTGCAGGATCGGGCACGCTTACTACCATTATTTCACTTAAAGCAAATTATACCCAGACAACCATACTGCTGGCCATACTTATCAACCTGGTAATTGTTTTTGTTGCACTAAAATCGTTAAGGTTAATTGAAAGGATACTGGGACCTGCCGGCCTGATTGCAGTGAGGAAGTTTTTTGGCGTAATATTGCTGGCCATCGCAGTAAAGATCTTTGCAACAAATGCCCAGGGACTGATAAAATAGTTCAAAGTTCATAGTCGGGTGTTTTTGAATTTAATTGTTTATAATAAAATATATTTTAACCAAGCCTGATTTTAATTAAACTGACTATGAACTTTGAACTGTGACCTCCACTGGCCTCGTAGTACAAT
>CBIHLW010000069.1:0-9621 GCA_966210755.1 uncultured bacterium | reverse complement strand
GAATATGTATACCAGGAAATGGACAAATTTCTGGGGGAATATTCTGTACCAAATGAAAGAACAAAACCCTGGGGCACTGCACATGCCATTTTGTGCGCAAAAGATGTAATTGACCAGCCCTTTGCTGTGATCAATGCCGATGATTTTTATGGGAGTGATGGTTTTGTAAAAGCCCATGAATTTCTAAGCAGGGAATGTAAAGCTGATGTATATGCCATTATTGGTTATGAGCTGGCTAAAACCCTTTCTGAACATGGATCTGTGAGCAGGGGCGTGTGTGAAGTGGATGAAAGCAATAACCTGAAGGGTATTAAAGAGCGGTTGAAAATTTACAGGGAAAATGGTAAGATGGTGGATGAGGAATCTGAAAACAGCAGGTTTGAATTAGCGGAAGATGCCAAAGCATCCATGAATTTCTGGTGTTTTCATCCATCTATATTCAAATTTATTGAAGACGGTTTCAATGAATTTCTCGAAAAAAATCTGAATAGTCCCAAAGCTGAATACCTGATTCCTTTTGTTGCCGACCAGTGGATCAAATCCGGAAAAGGGGTGATCAAAGTTATTCCAACGTCCGCACAATGGTTTGGTGTTACCTATAAGGAAGATGCACCGGTAGTTAAAAGAAGCCTTGATATTTTGGTTGAGCGTAAAGTTTATCCCTCAGGTTTATGGATTAACTAGTTGACCCTGGTTGACTTGATTTACTAGTTAACCTCAGGCCGAAATCCACCAGGTTTTCTTTAGTCAACCTTAACCATATAAACAAAGTTAGATACGGCTTCGGCCTGCTGGGGGCGTTCTTTTCCTTTCAGGCTGGAAGAAGCAGGGATCCTGATATGCTGGTAGGACGTATCTTTCTGTAATTCATTTAAAGCCTGGTAAATGTATTTTGAATGAAGGGCAAAAACAGCGCCTTCGGCCGATGTTTGTTTACCTGACAGGATGCCAATGATCTCGCCTTTATGATTTAAGACCGGACCTCCGCTGTTGCCCTGGTTGGCTACAATGGTGATCTGTAAAGCAAGTGAATCTCCCCTGTAACCGGTTTTTGCTGCAACATATCCTTCACCATAAACAATTTCATTTCTGGGATAACCCAGTGTGAAAACCGGTTCAGCAAGACTGGCAGCATTCTTTTTAATGGAATAGGGGATGTTTCCTGGTGATTTATAATTTTTACCTGTAATCTTAAGGATAGCTATATCTCTTGCGCGGTCAAAATGTATAATTTTTGCACTCAGGTCTTTCCCATCAGCTCCCTGTACGGCAATATGTTTTGCTTTATCAACAACATGTGCGTTGGTTACTACATAACCTTTTGTATCAAGGAGAAATCCGGTACCGCCACTTGTATATTGAATCACAGGCAGGTTGTTGGCAGCCTGGTCAGATTTTACATCTTCAATTTTTTTGGTAAGGGAATCATTCTGGATCTTGATCTCATTTATTTTATTATCCAGTTCTCTTTTAAGTATGGTCATGTCTTCCTGCTTGGCAGGTTTTCCCGGTGAGATGGACCAGATAAGCGCGCTGAATGTAAGTGCTGTAATGCCTGCGATGGAAGCAGCAATGGCAGCCACTCTTTTATAACGGTTGTACAGGTAAACAACTTTAGCTTTACCCTTAAGTCTGGGAGAAGCGATCAATCCTTTTTCTGCAAGATGTACGTGGGTGTCAGCCAGAGTGGTTTTTATTTTCTTTACTTCATCAAAACGGTTCATTTGTTGTAAAAAGAAAGTATGTTCCACCACGGTCTGGTCCACTTCAGGATTGCTCTTTCGTAACTGTTCAAAATACATTCTTTCATCCGGACCCATCTGGCCGGAAATATATCTTTCAACAGCTTCCAGTATTTGAATATCTTCCATCACAGCGACTCGTTTTTATATTGAGAAAAGAAAAGTTTTTTTAAACGCATCAGGCATTTATACTTCTGGTTCTTGGCATTTTCAGCATTGGTATATCCAAAACCGGAAGCAATTTCCTGCATGGATCTTTTTTGCATATAAAAAGCTTCCAGTAAACTTTTACAAGGCTCACCCAACCCACTCATGGCCTTTTCCATCATCACAAACTCTGAATTCCTTTTTTCGTGATCTTCCACCTCCTCATCAACCGCTACTATTGATTCGTTTACATCCGATAAGGTAACCCTGTTCTGATGTAATAATTTTTTAAGCCAAAGCCGCCTGCTGACAGAATAGATAAAAGTTTTGATCTGGCACTGAAGTTCAAAACCACCGGTCTGAACTTTTTCATACAACACAATCATGGCCTCCTGGAATATATCCTTTGCATCCTCACTGCTCCCATTATTATTGATCACAAGGGCCTGGATCAGGTTATAATTCTCCTTATAGATCGTTTCCACTGCCTTTTTATCATTCCGGGCCAGTCCTTGCAATAATAGTTTTTCGTTGATCTCAGGTTTCAAATCCGCTTTTTTAATACCAAAATTTAAAAATATTAACCCCTTCACGCTGTTAAAAAAATATTTTCCCCTTTCTGGGTTACTTTTTCTCAAACCTCGTATTAATCCCGTAAATCATAAGCGTAAATGAAAAAAATGTGGCTATTGATTATGATTTCGGGGATCCTGGTTTCCTGTAATGAAAGTGACTCAACTGAAAATCGGGCTGATTCACTGACAAAAAAGGTAGATTCTGTAGCTCAAAACGTCTGGGATTCGGGTAAACAAGACCTGAAAAACCTGAAAGATAGGATACAGAATGAATTGGGTAATAAGGATTCCATTGATAATTAGTCTCAAAAGCATATAAATATTTAACCAATCAAAAATTAAAATCACATGAAAAAGTTCCTCGGAATTTTAGCTATCGCTGTAACGCTTGTTGCTTGTAATGATTCAGCTGATGCTACTGATGCAGCAGCAGATTCTGCAAGAATTGCAGATTCTATCAAAAGAGCTCAGGATTCAATCAATGCAGCTATGCCTGTTATGCCTGATACAACCAACCTTGGTGTTGATTCAGCAGGATTGACTGTAGATACTACTAATAACTAATAATTAGTACGCAGCCTGTTTGCCGGCTGTAACTGTAATATAAGTCAAGAATTTATTCATATGGCAAGCAATCGTTAGATAACCGTCCTGTTCTCAGGGCGGTTTGTTTTTTTCGTTTGTAGTTTAAGGTTTAGGGTTCGGAGTGAACTAATTTACTACCTTCTGTGGCCATCTGCGGTCATCCTCCATCATCCGTGACCCATCCTTATCCGCGACATCCATCATCTACGGAATACATTATCCAAAAGACCATCCTTTTCATCCTTGATTATTCTCCCTCCGCGATTATTTTTATCTGTTAATTCACTCCAATATTCCAACTCCGTGATACATCTGTGTCTTCCGTGCTTACTTTTGCACAAATATTATTATGGCAACGTTTGATGAGCTTGGTCTACAGGAGAAAATTTTAAAAGCTGTTGGCGACCTTGGATTTACTACTCCCACACCCATTCAGGAAAAAGCTATTCCTGTTTTACTTTCCGGTACCAAAGACCTGATCGGGCTTGCGCAAACAGGTACTGGTAAAACAGCGGCCTTTGGGTTACCACTTTTACAACTGATTGAATCAGGGAAAAAATTCCCTCAGGCTCTTATAATATGTCCCACAAGGGAATTATGTATGCAGATCGTGAGCGAAATGGAACTGTTTAAAAAGCATTTAACCGGCGTACATGTTCTTGCCGTATATGGAGGATCTTCTATTTCCATGCAGATCCGTGACATCCGCAGGGGTGTTCACATAGTGGTGGCAACACCAGGCAGATTGATAGACCTGATTGAAAGAAAAGCGATCAATCTTGAGGAGATCAAATACGTAGTTCTTGATGAGGCGGATGAAATGCTCAACATGGGATTTCAGGATGATATTGAATTCATTCTTCAGAATACGCCTCAAAGAGACAGCACCTGGTTATTCAGTGCCACCATGCCCCCAGAGATCCGGAAGGTGAGTAAAAAATATATGCAGCAGCCTGTGGAACTTACGGTTGGTAAAATGAATACTGCCAATAAGAACATTGATCACCAGTTTGTAATTACATCTGCGCAACACCGTTATGAGACCCTGAAAAGGCTGATCGATTTTAATCCCGGCATGTATGGTATCATTTTCACCCGCACCAAGGCAGATGCACAGGATATTGCAGAAAAACTTACCAGGGAAGGTTATGATATAGACGCCCTGCATGGAGATCTTACCCAGCAGCAACGTAATAAGGTGATGGATGAGTTCAGGGAAAAGACCCTTCAATTGCTGATAGCTACAGACGTGGCGGCAAGGGGAATAGATGTAGTAGGCATCACTCATGTCATCAACTATGAGTTACCTGATGATGTAGAAGTGTACACCCATCGAAGTGGCCGTACCGGCCGTGCCGGTAAAACTGGGGTTTGTATGTCAATTGTTCATACCAGGGAAACAGGCCGTATTCGTCAGATCGAAAGAATGGTGCAGGTGCCCTTTCATAAACTGGAGATCCCATCTGGCAAGGATGTTTGCCGCAGACAGTTTTTTTATTTTATGGACAAACTTTTACAGACGGATATCAGCCATGGAGATTATGAAACTTATATTCCAATGCTGGAAGAGAAGTTTGCAGATGTAAGCAAAGAGGAAGTACTTAAACGTGTGGCTGCACTTGAATTTGACCGTTTTTTGAAATATTACGAAAACGCCGAAGATCTGAATGCAAGAGAGCGCAGGGATGAACGGGGTCGCGGCATTGAAAAAAGAGGCGAACGTGTGGGAGGAAGTACCGACAGACGCCGGGATACAAGAGGAAGGGAATTTGGTGGAGGAAGCAATGGAAATTATACCAGGCTGTTTGTGAATCTGGGCACCAAAGATGGTTTTTATAAGGCCAGTTTCCTTCAGTTCATACTCGATCTGAGCGATCTGAATAAAGAAGTGCTGGGCAGGATCGATATGAAAGAAATGAACAGCTGGATCGAGATCGATAAATCATCAGCGGGTAAAATGATGTCTGCTATTGATGGTAAAAAATATAAAGGAAGAAGGATCCGGATGAATGAAGCTGATTCTGTAAGAAGGAACTAGGCCAATGGACAATAGCTTTTGGCCGGAAGCATAAAAAAATTATTGGCATATAAAGTTTAGAAATATATATTTGTACATCATGAACATTTCAAAAGCATTCCGTTGGTTTTATTTTTACTTCTATCAAATGAAGCCGGGATTGCTATTGATGACGCTGAAATAAATTTAAAATCATCAACATAGAATCCCGGCGAATAGCCGGGATTTTTTTTATGCCTATGTCAAAAAGAAAATCCATCCAGGGGTTTGAATGCAGCTATCACCAGCTTGCAGCCCGGGCATTTTTGGGCGATGATGTGGACGTGATCACTTGTTCCACATTCAGGGAAGTAGTAAAAAAGGCTGCATCAAATGGTTGCGATGGTGGTATTATGGCCATAGAAAATTCAATTGCAGGAAGCATACTTCCAAATTATGCCCTGCTCATGCAGTCTGGTTTATCAATTGCCGGCGAGATCTATTTAAAGATCAGGCAGGATCTGATGGTTAATCCTGGAGTTGAAATGGACGACATACGGGAAGTGCATTCCCATCCCATGGCTTTGCTGCAATGCATGGATTATCTTGAAAAACGTCCCCATTGGAAGCTGGTTGAAACAGAAGACACAGCTTTGAGCGCCAGGTATATTCATCAGCACAGGCATAAACATGTAGCTGTAATTGCAGGTAAACTGGCATCAGAACTTTTTAATCTGCATATAATTGCAAAAGGCATACAGTCGGACAATACTAATTATACAAGATTTCTTTTTGTCAAAAGAGAAGCTTTACATCAGGAAAATGAACAGGTGAATAAAGCATCAGTAAATTTTCATACAGACCACTCAAGAGGAAGCCTTGCAAAAGTACTTTCCATTATTTCAGATGGAAATATCAACCTTAGCAAACTGCAAAGCATGCCCATACCAGGTACAGAATGGAAATACAGTTTTCACGTTGATATGGAGTTTGATTCCCTGGATCAGTTCAATAAGGTGATCAGTTTAATAAAGCCCATTACTGAATCCATTCATATACTGGGTATTTATCAAAAAGGGAGGACCATACAATGAAAATACAGGTAGCCAGCAGGTTAAATGGCGTTGGTGAATATTATTTTTCCCGGAAGCTGAAAGAAATAGAAATGCTTAACAGGCAGGGTAATGCTGTGATCAACCTTGGCATAGGAAGCCCCGACCTGCCACCTCATCCTGAAGTGATCAAAACCTTACAGGAGGAAGTTTCGAAAGAAAATGTACATGCTTACCAAAGTTATAAAGGTGCGGAAGTGCTTAGAAATGCATTCAGTCAATGGTACAGGCAGTGGTTTTCTGTTGAGCTGGATCCTGCATCAGAAATTTTGCCATTGATCGGATCTAAAGAAGGGATCATGCATTTATGCATGACCTATTTAAACCAGGGAGATAAAGCCCTTGTTCCCAACCCGGGTTATCCCACTTACAGAAGCGCAGTTCAACTGGCCGGTGGCATCTGCAGTGAATATTTGCTGGAAGAAGAAACCAATTTCCCAAATCTTTCTTCTCTGGAAAAAATGGATACGGCTGATGTTAAACTGATGTTTGTGAATTATCCTCATATGCCTACCGGAGAACCTGCAAATAAAGTACAGCTTGAAAAAATGGTACATTTTGCGGAAGAAAGTAATATTCTGATTGTATATGATAACCCATATAGTTTCATTTTGAACGAACATCCATTCAGCATGTTGAGTATTGATGGAGCAAAAAAGGTAGCTGTTGAATTGAATTCGTTGAGCAAATCGCATAATATGGCTGGCTGGAGGGTTGGTGCATTATGCGGTGCTGCCAGCAGGATTGAGGAAGTACTCCGGTTTAAATCGAATATGGACAGCGGTATGTTCCTGCCTGTGCAACTTGCAGCAGCAAAAGCATTGTCCCTGGGTAAGGAATGGTTTGATAGTGTGAATGAACATTATAAGAGAAGAAGACTGAAAGCACATGAATTGATACATGATATCCTGAATTGTACATATGTACCAAATCAGGCCGGTATGTTTCTTTGGGCCAGGGTGCCTTCCGGATATGAAACTGGCTTTGAATTGAGTGATGAGGTTCTGAACAGCTCAAAAGTATTTATCACGCCAGGGGGAATTTTTGGTTCAGCAGGAGAAAAATTTATCCGTGTAAGCTTATGCAGTCCGGAAGAAAAATTTGATCAGGCCATCAACAGGGTCAGAAATATTAAAGGGATAGAAACTTTATGATAGTTGCAGTTATCGGAATAGGATTGATAGGTGGTTCTCTTGCCCTTGCATTGAAGAACAGGCAAATGGCTTCAAAGATCATTGGAGTTGATGCGGAAGCATCACACTGCCATAAGGCATTGTTACTTGGACTGGTGGATGAAGTAATGGAACTTGATGAGGCCATAAAACATGCCCGGCTGATAATACTGGCTGTTCCGGTTGATGCAGTAATGAAATTATTGCCATCTGTACTGGATAAAACAGATCGGCAACTGGTTATGGATGTGGGTTCAACAAAACAAGGCATTCTTGATGCTGTGAAATCACATCCTCATCGCAAACGGTTTGTAGCAACACATCCTATGTGGGGTACAGAATACAGCGGTCCGGAAGCAGCAGTACATGGGGCATTTGAAAACAAGGCCACGGTTATTTGTAATAAAGAACAAAGTGATCCACAGGCAGTGCAAATGGTGGAAGACCTTTACAGAAAGCTCGGTATGCATATCATGTATATGAATGGTCAGGATCATGACCTTCACGTAGCGTATGTTAGTCACATCTCACATATCACTTCGTTTGCACTTGCCAATACAGTACTGGAAAAGGAAAGAGAGGAAGATACCATATTTGAACTGGCCAGTGGAGGTTTTGAATCCACTGTGCGCCTTGCAAAAAGCAACCCGCTAACCTGGGCTTCCATTTTCATGCAGAACAGGGAAAATGTTTTGGACGTACTCAATGAACATATCAGCCAGTTGAGAAAATTCAAGGCCTGCCTGGAAAAGGAAAATTATGAATACCTGGAAGAATTGATGGTGAATGCGAATAAGATCAAAAAAATATTGAAATGATGGCCAAAGGCCAATGGCTCATGGCTGAAACCTTAAGTCTGAACAGTTAAACAAAATAACCGATGGAAAATATAAAAAACAATGTACAGCAGGCATGGGCAAAAAAACCACTGATCATTTCCGGTCCATGTAGTGCAGAAACAGAAGCGCAGGTGGTGGAAACGGCACAAAGGCTTGCCTCATGCGGAAAGGTAGATGCTTTGCGGGCCGGTATCTGGAAACCCAGAACCAGGCCAGGAAGTTTTGAAGGGATCGGGGCGAAAGGCCTGGTGTGGTTACAGCAGGCAAAAAAGATCACAGGCCTGCCGGTTGCGGTGGAAGTAGCCACCGCCAAACAGGTGGAAGATGCCCTGCATTTTGATGTAGACATTTTATGGATCGGTGCCAGAACAACAGTGAATCCTTTCAGTGTACAGGAAGTTGCAGATGCATTGCGTGGTGCTGATGTGCCGGTTCTGATCAAGAATCCTATAAACCCTGATCTTGAGCTATGGACGGGTGCCGTAGAAAGAGTTGCCAAGTCGGGTATCAAACAACTGGGACTGATCCATCGTGGATTTTCTTCCTATGGCAATACAGAATACCGCAATGCACCCATGTGGCACCTGGCCATTGAAATGAAAAGACGGAATCCTGAGCTTTTAATGATCAACGATCCATCACATATAAGTGGCCGCAGGGATATTTTACTCGAGGTGGCGCAAAAAGCAATAGACCTGGATTATGATGGACTTATGATTGAAAGCCATATTGATCCGGACAATGCATGGAGTGATGCCATGCAGCAGGTAACGCCTGAAAGGCTTGCCGAATTGCTTGGTGAGATCGTCTGGAGAAGGGAAGAGGACGTAGCTTCGGCAGAGTACCACCAGGCTTTGGAAAAATTGCGCAACCAGATCAATCATCTTGATGATGAATTGATGCAGGTGCTCAGCCAGCGCATGAAAGTAGCCGAAAAGATAGCTGCGTATAAGAAAGAGAATAATATTACGATCTTACAAACCAGCCGCTGGAATGAAATATTGAACCGTGCCTGTCAAAGAGCTGAAAAACTTGGAGTAAGTAAGGAATTCATCACGAAATATTTTGATGCTGTGCATATGGAGAGCATCAGTCATCAAACAAAAGTATTTAACAGCTGATGCCAAAAAGGATAATAAAATTTTCGACCAGCCGTGTCAGTTATTTTACTGATAGTAGTTTTTCTGATCTGAGAAATATAGTGGACAGGAAGAACGCCATTATTATTACAGATGAAAATGTATTTTCTGCCCATCAAAAACAATTCAGAAATTGGAATACCATTGTCCTGAAGGCCGGTGAAGCTTTTAAGGTGCAGGCAACTGTTGATTCAGTAATTGAGCAGATGATTGAGATGCAGGCGGACCGGCAAACTACCCTTGTTGGGGCGGGAGGCGGCGTAATTACGGACCTTACAGGCTACATCGCTTCAATTTTTATGCGGGGCATTTCA
>CBIHLW010000068.1:0-9955 GCA_966210755.1 uncultured bacterium | reverse complement strand
CCATATTGCAGGAAAAGCAGGTGGATACTACTTATGTAGTATATACTGACGACGTGCTTGATGTAATGGAATATTATTTTGTGAGAGTAAAAGCCAATGCACTCGGATCTACGGCAGCATCAGGATGGGTGCATAGCGGAAGGTTCAGGATTACAGGTGAACAGATATTTCTGCCCTTGCTAGATGTGGATATCAAAGACAAATCTGTTTTATTGAAATGGCGGCCATCACCACTGGTTACAAAAATTATAATAACACCCGCCGGAGGCGCTCCAACAGAAATTACGCTAACGCCAGCTGATGTTGCGGCAAATGAAAGGCTTGTAACCGGGTTAACGCCATCTACCAATTACACTGCACAGATCTACCGCAATACCATTTTAAAAGGAACCATTGCGTTTACAACAGATGAACTCAACCTGTTTACTGTAACCCTGCAACCTGGCGACGACCTGGTTGAAGCAGTTGAAAATGCAGCTGATGGTGATGTAATTGGCCTTGCCCCCGGCAGCTACGATTGTGTTGATGCTTTAGGGGCCTATGTAAATCTTGTGGTTTCAGCCAAAACAATTACAATTGCTTCCACCTCCGGTAATCCTGCCAATACAAAAGTTAATTTCAAAGAAATTAAATTGAATGGAACGGGTGCGGGTATTCGCCTGAAGGGAATTGAATTTGATGGTACCGCTGCAAGTGCAGATTATTTTATCAACCTTACCGGTTTAACATCTGACAGTGAAGCTGCAACATTTACCGATGTTATAGTTGAAAATTGTATCGTTCACAATACTGATAATGCATTCATGCGTGGCAACAGGGGTGGTAATAATGCACATAAGATCGATTCCATTTATGTAAATAATACCATTGCTCATACCAATGGTACTGGTAGTTATCATTATTTCATGATTGATAAACTGGAATTTAAGCACCTGGAGATATCCAATTCAACCATGTATGATATTGCCAGGGCATTTATCAGCTGGGCTACCAATATTACCATGCCTGCCGTTCCCACTATTGTTGTTAACCAGAGCACCATCAATAATTTCGGATTCAGCGACAGGAATAATATTCTGCTGGATGCAAATGCAAATACGGTAAATGCCAGGTACACCAATAATATCATTGCCAATACACCAAAACCTGGCGCGGCCGTAGGAAGCAGTGCCATGCGTGCCGGCAATGTATCAACCATCCTGATTAATAATAATAATTATTTCAACCTGAATGGCGGTAATCCGCTTGGTCCTCTTGTTTTTCCGGCTTATGTGCAAATGACATCCAACCAAACAATTGATCTTGGCTGGACTGCCACCACAACAGATTTCACTTTACCCGCAGCATCGCCGCTGCGAACCGCAAGCGAAACCGGCGGACCGGTTGGTGATCCTCGGTGGGCACAATAAATTATAATAAAATGTGGCATCAGAACGGTGCCACATTTTTCTCTGATAATCATGATGGCATTTAGACAATCAATATTTATAATTTTTTTCTGCATGGCCTGTTCCGCATGCAAGAAAAACAAAAGTGAAGACAATGTGGTGATCCCGCCAGTGCAGGAAACGGCTTTTGCTTTTCCGGGAGCTGAGGGCTTTGGGAGAAATGCTACGGGAGGAAGAGGCGGAACTGTTTATTTTATAACCAAGCTTACCGATGATGGCTCGGCAGGCACCTTCCGGCATGCTATCAGCCAGTCAGGAAAACGGTATATCGTTTTTAAGGTATCAGGTAATATCGAATTGAAATCAAACCTTATTATCAACAACGGTAACCTCACCATTGCAGGTCAGACCGCTCCGGGCGATGGAGTTTGCCTGAAGAATTATTCTGTGATCATTAATGCTGACAATGTTATTATTCGTTACCTGCGTTTCAGAATGGGAGATATTGGTGCAGAAGAAGGTGATGCACTTGCAGCACGTTATCACAGGAACATCATGATAGACCATTGTTCCATGAGCTGGTCAACGGATGAATGTGCCTCTTTTTATGGAAATGAAAATTTTACCCTGCAATGGTGTATCCTTTCTGAAAGCCTCCGCAACTCCGTTCATGATAAAGGCATTCATGGATACGGGGGTATATGGGGTGGTAAAAATGCATCATTCCACCATAATCTGCTGGCCCATCATGACAGCCGCAATCCAAGGTTTGATCATCCGGGCGTTTATAACAGCACACAACTGGCTTCCATGAGAGGCGTGGTTGACTTCAGGAACAATGTTATCTACAACTGGGGCAACGATGCATCGTATGGCGGTGAAGCAGGTACTTTCAATATCGTGAACAATTATTACAGATCAGGGCCGGCTTCTTTAAATAAAAGAAGGATACTGAACGCCTATAAGCAATCAATAATATCCAGTCCTTTATATGGCTATGGTCAGTTTTTCATTTCAGGAAATTACATTCATGGACAACCGGATGTAACTACCGATAACTGGCTGGGCGTAGATGCAAAGAATGGAACAGCATCGGACAGGAATGCAATGAAGCTACAGGCTGCATTACCGTTTGGTGTTTTTATTTCCTCGCATTCAGCTTTGCAGGCCTATGAAAAAGTTCTTGCGTATGCCGGTGCCTCTTTGAAAAGAGACGCGGCTGATCTCAGGATCATTAACGAAACCACAACAGGTACACATTCAACTACTGGTTCCAGAGGAAGCAGCATGGGCCTGATAGATTCCCAGTCTGATGCCGGCAGCTGGCCTGTATTGAATATGGTTCCTTCGCCTGTTAGCACATCGGGCGATGGCATTCCTGATGAATGGAAAATTCTGAAAGGCCTTGATCCATCAAAGAACCAGGCAACAGGGCGGCATCTCAGCACAGGTTACGATAATCTTGAGGTCTATATCAACAGTCTTGTAAAATCAATTACTGATTCCCAATTACAATAATGATCGTATTGAAAACTATTTTATTAAAAACTTTTATTTGGGGTGCCCTGCTTTCTTCAGGGTGCGCCGCTAAAATTTCAACATCTTCAACTGACACCATCCCCATTGCATTTCCGGGTGCGGAAGGTTTTGGAAAATATACAACCGGTGGAAGAGGTGGAAAGGTATTTAAAGTAACCAATCTGAATGATGAAGGACCGGGTAGCCTCCGGTATTCGCTGAATAAAGAAGGTCCGCGCATAATTGTATTTGAAGTTTCCGGAACCATACACCTTCAGTCGCCTTTGAACATCAAGTCCAATACAACTATTGCCGGACAAACTGCACCGGGAGATGGCATTTGTATTGCCGGCCACCCGGTAAAAGTAAATGGTGATAATGTCATCATCCGTTATATGCGGTTCAGAATGGGCGACAGGTACCAGAACCAGGGTAAGGTTGCCGGTGCGGGCCACGATGATGCACTGAGCGCCATTAATAAAAAACACGTCATCATTGATCATTGTTCTGTAAGCTGGAGTACCGATGAAGTGCTCTCTGTTTATAATGGGGACAGTACCACCATTCAGTGGTCCATCATTTCAGAACCCCTTAATTATTCCTATCATTTTGAAAAGGGTGATACTGATTTTGAAAATCATGGTTATGGTGGCATCTGGGGTGGACGGCATTTATCTGCACACCATAATTTATTTGCTCATTGTATCAGCCGTAATCCGCGTTTTGCCGGCATCCGGAGCGTTGACAAAGAACTGGTGGATTACAGGAATAATGTGATCTATAACTGGGGTGGTAATAATGTGTATGGGGGTGAAGGCGGGCATTACAATGTGGTGAACAATTATTATAAATACGGCCCAGCTACCAACCGGAATGTAAGGTACAGGATAGTTAATCCAACCAGGACCGATGCGATTGCATATGGAAAATTTTATGTTGCAGGCAATTATGTTGATGGTTCCGAAGAGGTCAGCTCCAATAATATTTCAGGCGTGCATCTTAGTAATGGAACAGCAGATGAAAAAACGAATGTTATAACTGCTTCCGCTTTTGAAGTGGATGAAATTACAACTACATCTGCTACCAAAGCGTTTGAAGAAGTAATGAAAAGTTCAGGGGCAAGTTTAAAAAGAGATACGCTTGACCAGCGGATCATTGAAAATGTAAATTCCCGTACCGGCAGGATCATCGACGTACAGGGTGGCTATCCCCACGGAACGCCTTATGACATCTCTAAGAATGCATGGCCTGCATTAAGATCTGCATCAGCGCCTCCTGATTCAGATGATGACGGGATGCCTGATGAATGGGAAAAGAAAAATAAGTTAAACCCGGATGATGATGGTGATGCGTCCATGAAAAGTTTACATGCCTATTTCACCAACATTGAAGTTTATATTAACAGCCTGGTGCCCTGAATTAATTTAATAAACCGGCAAATGAACAGAAGCGAATTTATCAGGAATTCTTCTTTGGCTTCAGCAGCCATGATCTTTGGTTCGTTGATTCCTGCAACAGGTAAAGGCCTTGCCAAAAAAAGGCTGGCCATTATTGGGACCGGTCACCGGGGCACCGGTTTCTGGGGTAAAACCTTAGTTGATAATTACAGTGATGTGGTAGAATTTGTCGGGTTGTGTGATACCAATCCCGGCCGGCTTGCTTTTGCAAAACAAAGAACAGGCGTTACCTGTGCAACATTCACCGATTATGACAACATGCTGAAAACAGTAAGACCGGAAATTGTGATTGTAACTACTGTTGATGCAGACCATGATATTCATATTGTAAAAGCACTGGAAGCAGGGTCTGATGTGATCACGGAAAAACCAATGACAACTGACGAGATCAAATGTCAGAAGATCATAGATGCTGAAAAGAGAACAGGTAAAAAAGTATGGGTGGCATTTAATTACCGTCATGGTCCGCACATGATGAAGATGAAGGAACTCCTTGCTAACAACAGGATCGGTAAGGTAACCTCAGTTGATTTCAACTGGATGTTGAATGTGTACCATGGATCGGATTATTTCAGGCGATGGCATGGACTCACCAACAGAAGCGGATCGCTATGGGTTCATAAAGCAACACACCATTTTGATTTGTTGAACTGGTGGCTTGATTCAGATCCTCTTGAAGTTACGGCTGAGGGAAGCCTGGAGCACTATGGAAAGAATAATTCTTTCCGCGGGGTTAAATGCCGTGGCTGCCAATACAGGGACCAGTGCAGATTTTATCTTGATATCACACAGAATGAATGGCTGAATAACCTGTATGTAAAGAATGAACACCATGACGGATATTTTCGTGACGGATGTGTATGGCGAAATGAAATAGATATCTATGATAAAATGTCGGCGCAGATAAAATATGCCAATGGTGTAATGGTGAATTATTCGCTCACCACTTATTCCCCATACGAAGGATGGCGGATAGCCTTCAATGGTTTTGATGGCAGAATGGAAAGCTGGCAGGATATTCCATACCAGGATGATAATGCATTGAACCAGGAACAAAGGCACGCTATAGAAATGTCGCAGGACAAAGATGCCCTGCCAGGTAAATTCAGGGAGATCATGCTGATGCAAAATTTTGCAAAAGAGCATGAGATCATAAAAGTTCCACAATACCCTGGCGGTCATGGTGGCGGTGATAAAAGGATGCACAACCGCATTTTCAGGGATTCGGGCGACAATCCCCATAAAATTTTAGCAGGAACGAGAGATGGTGCCATGTCCTTACTGATTGGCGTGGCTGCAAGAAAAAGCATTGAGCAGAACCGCACCATAAAAATTGCTGAACTTACAGATCTGATCCCAACTTCAAACAGAACCTGATGAAATTGAATTTATCCATATTTATTTTCCTCTTTGCGCTTTGTGCCTTTGCGCTTCCTGAAAAAAGAAGAATAAAAATATTTCTTGCTGGTGATTCCACCATGGCGCTAAAAGAAAAAAAGGCTTATCCTGAAACAGGCTGGGGAATGCCCTTTGTTCATTTCTGGGATTCTACGTTAACAGTTGTGAACAAGGCTAAGAACGGACGGAGCACCAAAACTTTTATCAGTGAGGGTTTATGGCAATCCATTATTGATAAACTACAGGATGGAGATTATGTATTCATACAGTTCGGGCATAATGATGAGGCAAAAGAAAAGGTGGAGCGATATGCCAGCCCGGAAGAATATAAAACAAATCTCACTAAATTCATCAATGAAGTTAGAAGTAAAAAGGCCAGCCCTGTGTTACTCACCCCGGTAAGCAGGAGGCGTTTTAAAGAGGGAAAACAGGTGGAAACACACCAGGTGTATTCTCAACTGGTAACAGAACTTGCTGCTTCGCTGCATGTTCCTTTTTTTGATCTTGATCTGGCAAGCAGGAACTTATACCAGCAAATGGGAGAGGAAAATTCAAAATTGTTATTTCTGCAATTAAAACCAGGTGAACATCCAAATTATCCCGAAGGTAAAAACGACAATACGCATTTTAATGAATTGGGAGCAAGACTCATTGCACAGATGGTATTGCAATGGATAAAAGAAAATGATCCGGTATTGTCTGAATACATTGTAAAACCTGTGAAGAAATGATCTAAGATGAGAATTTTGCCTGTCATCATCCTATTGTTTTTCGTGGAGCAGGGTTTTGCCCAGCTGAAACCGGATACTTCCTTCTCAGTAAAAACGGAATTTGAAAAACTCAGGAAAGAATTTCCTTTTATACAACCGGTAAATGAAAGTTCTACTTCCGGACTTACTGTTGTAAAAGACCTGGTATATTGTTCCGTGGGCAAACGGAAATTGCTTGTAGATGTTTTTTCACCTGCAGAAGTACAGCACCCAGGTCCCGCTATCATGATCATACATGGAGGAGGGTGGAGATCAGGCAATAAGGAGCAGCATCATGCCATGGCGATAATGCTGGCCAAAATGGGTTATGTATGTTTTACTCCTGAATACAGGTTGTCTGGTGAAGCGCTTTATCCCGCAGCTGTTGAAGACCTTCGTACGGTATTAAGGTGGATACATGCCAATGCCTCAACATATAAAATTGATACATCAAAGATCGCTGTAGCCGGTTTTTCTGCCGGGGGCCAGCTGGCTGCCTTATTGGGAACCACCATGCACACCGGAACTTTTACAGGTAATGGCTGCAGCGCAAATTTCTCCACCCAGTTCAATGCCATTATTGATATGGATGGTATCCTGGCTTTTATTCATCCCGGATCAGGAGAAGGGAACGATGTTAAAAAGATTTCTGCAGCTACCCGGTGGTTTGGTGTTTCAAAATCCGAAGATCCTTTATTGTGGAAACAGGCCTCGGCACTCACGCATGTGAACGCATTAACACCACCAGTTCTATTTATCAACAGCAGTGTGAAAAGGATGCATGCAGGAAGGGATGATTTTATACATATCCTGAATGAACATGGTATCTATACGGAGGTAAAGACTTTTGAAGGTGCACCACATAGTTTTCCTTTGTTCCATCCCTGGTTTGATTCCACCATTGTGGTAATAGACCAGTTCCTTGATAAGGTGTTCAATGAAACAAAGGCCAACGCATCCGCCATCATTGTGGCGGCTGATGGTAGCGGTGATCATACCACCATTCAATCAGCATTTAATTCCATTCCGGTGAATAACACAAAACCGGTTATTGTATACGTAAGGAATGGCATCTATAAACAAAAGCTGGTACTTGATTCATCAAAGCGATTTATTACCCTGCTGGGAGAAAATAAATTCAACACCATCATCAGTTATAATGACCATGCAGGAAGGATCACTTCTGCTGGCGATACCATAAACACCTATAGCTCTCATAGTTTCCTGGCAGCAGCCGACGATTTTACTGCAAAAAATATAAGCTTTGAAAACCCGGCCGGTTTTACAGCCGGGCAGGCGGTAGCCGTTCAGGTGAAGGGCGACAGAGTGAAATTCATCAATTGCCGGTTTACGGGTAACCAGGATGTGTTGTTTACTTCGCAGGCTGGAACAAGACAATATTTTGAAAACTGTTATATTGAAGGCACGACTGATTTTATTTTCGGAGCATCAACAGCATGGTTTGAACAATGTCATATTCACAGCAAAAAGAACTCACACGTTACAGCGGCATCCACACCAAAGGAATCGCGGTTTGGATATGTATTCAATGATTGTATTGTAACAGGTGATACCAGTTTACATAATGTTTCACTCGGACGTCCATGGGGACCATTTGCCAATGTAGTTTACATGAACTGCTTTATTGGTGCCCATATAAAAGTGCAGGGCTGGTCAAACTGGAATAACACGGATCGTTTTAAAACCGCACGGTTTGCAGAATATAATAATTATGGTCCTTCCTCACCATCACAACATCGTTTGCCCTGGATAAAACAATTGAGTGAAGAGGAAGCAAATGCCTTTTCTATCAAAAATGTGCTGGGTAACTGGGATCCTGAAAATGAAAAACCATGAAGTGTCTGTATTTATTGATATGCATTTCTTATTCATTTATTTCGTTTGCACAGCACCGTTACAGATCTGAAGTATGGGTATCTGATAATGGAGATGGTACCTATAAGAACCCCATTCTGCATGCGGATTATTCCGATCCTGACGCCATCAGGGTTGGTGATGAGTATTACATGGTTTCATCCTCTTTTGAAGATGTGCCGGGTTTACCCATTCTTCATTCAAAAGACCTGGTTAACTGGACGATGACTGGTTATGCACTGGACCGGCTGCTGCCATTTGAACACTTCTCAGTACCGAGACATGGTGAAGGCGTTTGGGCGCCATCGATCCGTTATCATAAGAACGAATTTTATATTTATTATCCCGATCCTGATTTTGGCATTTATATGATCAGGGCAAAAAATGCCGGAGGTCCCTGGTCAGCGCCTGTGTTAGTTGAAGCCGGTAAAGGACTGATAGACCCCTGTCCGCTATGGGATGATGATGGAAATGTTTACCTGGTGCATGCTTATGCCGGCAGCAGGGCAGGTATAAAAAGCATCCTTGTAGTAAAGAAAATGAATGATTCGGGTACTAAAACAATCAGTGATGGAGTGATTGTTTATGATGGTCATGAAAAAGATCCCACCGTAGAAGGGCCCAAGTTGTACAATCGCAATGGTTACTATTACATTTTTGCACCGGCTGGCGGTGTCACCTATGGCTGGCAACTGGCGCTCCGTTCAAAGAATATTTACGGGCCCTACGAAAGAAAGGTCGTGATGGACCAGGGTTTAACCCATATCAATGGTCCTCACCAGGGCGCCTGGGTAAGTACCCAGACAGGCGAAGACTGGTTCCTGCATTTTCAGGATAAGGGCGCCTATGGCCGCATTGTTCACCTGCAACCGATGAAATGGGTGAATGACTGGCCCGTGAGTGGTTTGGATAAGGATGGAGATGGGCAAGGAGAGCCGGTACTTACCAGTCCAAAACCTGATATTGGAAATAAACAAAGGTCTTTCAGCATTTCCACACCAGTTGAGTCGGATGAATTCAATTCACCACAATTAGGATTGCAATGGCAATGGATGGCCAATCCAAAAGAAGGATGGGCTTTTATGAATCCTTCAAAAGGTTCTTTGTTTTTATTTTCCGATGTGCTGCCAACCGGTGCGCAAAATTTATGGGATGCACCCAACGTTTTGTTGCAAAAATTTCCTGCAGAAGCATTCACGGTCACAACAAAAATGGAATTTCATCCCGGTCCCAAATTGAAAAATGAAAAAGCCGGACTGGTGATCATGGGACTTAGTTATGCAGGTATAGCAATAAAAAGTACAGAAGAGGGCAACAGTCTTGTTTATCTGGCCTGCGAGGAAGCAGGTAAAGGAAATCCTGAAAAGGAGGAAATCATAACATTGCTTCACCAGCCCCTCATCTACCTCAGGGTAAATATTTCAAAGGGTGGCTACTGTCAATTCAGTTATAGTATGGATGGCTACAATTTTACCAATACCGGTAAATCATTTAAAGCGGAACCCGGCAGGTGGAAGGGCGCCAAAATGGGATTGTTCTGCACACGGGAAAACATTACCAATGATGCAGG
>CBIHLW010000067.1:0-9986 GCA_966210755.1 uncultured bacterium | reverse complement strand
TTTTCCTATATGTCCGGCGCCTGCTGCAAAAACGGCGTCTCTCACCATTCCTGCTTTGTCATCGGGCGCAAAAGTGATGAGCCTGCGAAGAATTTTATTTTTGGGCTGAAGGATAGAGGCATTTTGGAGGTTCAATTTTTTGGCGATCATTCCATTTACGCCCATCAAAATATTATCCAGGTTGGTATGTACGGCATAAACAGCAATGTCGTTCTTAATGGATTCTATAATTACCTGCTCTACGTAATTATTCCCGTTGATCTTTTTTAAACCTTTAAAAATTACGGGGTGATGGGCAATAACCAGGTTACAGTTTTTCTCAACCGCTTCCTGAATAACAGCAGGCGTTACATCCAGGGAACAAAGTACACCCTTGCAATCCCAGTTTTTCATACCTGTGATCAAACCAGAATTATCATAATCTTCCTGTAATTCGGGCGCTGCATAGTATTCAAGAACGGAAATGAGATCTGAAATTTTCATTTTTGAAAGTTAAGTCATTAGCTGTTTCATCTGAACTTGCTATTATTGCCTAAAATCAAATAGACTGAGGAATCCATCTGCTCATATTATCTATCAGTTGCTTGGTCTTTTCAGGGACGACCGCAGCCGTTCTATTGAAAATCTGAGGCGGAAAAGAGCAGCCCGATTAATGCGCAAGCGGGCAAAACTTTATTTCAGGGATTTTTTATTTATGGCCCTAGGGGTGATATCAGCAGGGTTCGGCCTGCAGGGGTTTCTTATTCCTAATGGATTTATTGACGGAGGTGTGGTTGGTATTTCATTATTAACAAACAGCCAGCAGGATGTTTTACCCCTGTCTGTACTGATCATAATTTTCAACCTTCCATTTCTCTTACTGGGCTACAGGCAGATAAATAAAAATTTCTGTTTAAAAAGCATCATCGCCATCTCAGCCCTGGCCCTGGCGGTGGAACTGGTTCCCTATCCCAGGATCACTGATGATAAAGTACTGGTGGCAGTATTTGGCGGGTTTTTTCTTGGGGCCGGAATTGGACTCTCCATACGTGGAGGCGGGGTGATTGATGGTACAGAAGTGCTGGCCATATACCTCAGTAAAAAAAAGAGCTTGTCTGTTGGGGATTTTATCCTGCTCTTTAATATTATCATTTTCTCTGCTGCCGTTTACCTTCTTTCTATCACGGTAGCCTTATATTCCATTCTCACTTATCTGGCGGCTTCCAAAACTGTTGATTTCATTCTTGAAGGCATTGAAGAATTTACAGGTGTCACCATAATTTCCACCCGTAGCGGACAGATCACCGAAATGATCAGAAATAAACTGGGCAGGGGTTTGACCATATACTCCGGAAGAAAAGGTTTTGGAAAAAGCGGAGCCAGCGATCAGAACGTGGATATCATATTTACGGTAATAACCAGGCTTGAGATCAACAGGCTTACCACAGAAATTGAAAGGATTGACCCAAAGGCTTTCATAGTGATGCAAAGCATTAAGGATACCCGGGGCGGCATGGTAAAAAAAAGACCTTTAAAAGAAAAATAATTGGTAACTTTTAACTGTCCCTGCCAATGAATCCTTCTATCTGATGTATAACAGTTAATTTTGTTCGCCATGTTCAAAAGAAATAAAAGCTACCTGCTTCTTACTTTTCTTGTACTGACAGGCTTCGGAGGAAGGATCCATTCCAATCTCCTGCCTGGCAAAGAAAGGAAATTACTGATCCACGAACTTAAGGATGGTAAAAAAGCGCTCATTCAAAACGTGTCCGGACTGGATGAGAAGCAACTTGACTTCAGGCCAATGCCCACTGCATGGTCTATCCGGGAAACTGTTTACCACCTGGCCAATTGTGAAAAACAACTCTGGCAGTGGAACGAAAAAGCAATGAAAGAAAAAACAAAGCAGGATGGAGTTTCACAGTTGATGAAAACGGGATCTTACAAACTGAACCCCGGTCTTAACTTCGAAACCCATCAGTCACTTTCTGCCGGAAACTCCGGATATCAGAACATAAATGAAGCGCTGGATGAATTTACCTCAAAACGCACCAGTCTGATCAAATTTGTAAGAACAACCACTGATGATATCCGAACCTGTACGGTAGCATGTCCGTTGGGCGGAACTGATTCTTATAATTTATTGTTGTCCTCATCCGCACATACGCAAAAACACATTAATGAAATTGAAGCAATAAAGATTAACCCGAACTTTCCGAAATAAGAACACCCTTTTTTAATATGGTCCCGGCTTTGTCCGGGACCTTTTTTTTATACTAGTTTTGAAAACATGAGCAATACCCTGCAACTATATGCACAGTACCGGAGTAAGATGCGTTTGATAACAGATGTTAGAAGCGCGCATGCAGTGTTACAATGGGACCAGGAAACGTATATGCCGCCAAAAGGTGCAGGTTTCAGGGGGCAACAGATAAGCACTTTATCGGAGATCAGCCACAGGTTTTTCAGTGAAGAAGAATTAGGAAATATCCTGAAAGAATTGCTCGGTAAAAAAGATCTTTCGCCTGGTCAGAAAAGAAATGTTGAACTGAGTTTCGAGGATTATGAAAAAAACAAAAAATACAGTTCTGCATTTGTAAGAGCTTTATCCGAACAGGTAAATAAAACCTTTCATTCATGGATATCATCAAGAAAGAAGAATGATTTCAGCGTGTATGAGAAAGACCTGGAATTGCTCATCGGGCTCAAAAAACAGGAAGCGGATATTCTGGGTTTTAAAGACCATCCCTATAATGCGCTGGTAAATGAATATGAAAAAGGTTGCACGGTTGAACTACTCGACCGTACTTTTTCCGGTCTGATCCCCGATCTGCGGCAATTGCTGGAAAGGATAGCCGATAAGCCACAGGTGGATGATGGTTTTTTAATGCAGCATTACCCCAGGCAGGATCAGTGGAACTGGGGTAATGAGCTGGTTAAAATTCTGAATTATGATATGGATGCTGGAAGGCAGGACATCAGCGAACACCCTTTCAGCACAAGTTTCAACCGGAATGATGTACGCATAACCACAAGAATAGATGAAAATGATTTTGCCAACATGACCTGGAGCTGTATTCACGAAGCCGGGCATGCACTTTATGAACAGGGGCTGCCGGAAGAAGAATATGGATTGCCATTGGGAGAACCCTGCTCTTATAGCCTTCATGAATCGCAGTCAAGATTATGGGAAAATCATGTAGGCCGCAGTAAAGCCTTCTGGAATTTTTTATATCCCCGGCTACAGCAACAATTTGCCGCCCAGTTATCAAAAACCGGAATTGATGCATTTTATAAAGGGATAAATAAAGTTCAGCCTTCCCTGATACGGACAGAAGCAGACGAGATCACTTATCACTTCCATGTTTATATACGATATGAACTTGAAAAGGGATTAATAGAAGGCAGTATTCAAACCAAAGACATTCCACATTTCTGGAATAGCCAATATGAAAAATTATTGGCCGTAAAAGTTCCGGATGATAAAAGTGGATGCCTGCAGGATGTTCACTGGAGCCATGGCAGTTTTGGCTATTTCCCAACTTATAGCCTTGGAAGTTTTTATGCAGCACAATTTTTTTCAGCAGCTTCAAACCAGGTTGAGAACATGGAAAAGCAAATCAATATGGGTGATACCACCAGGTTATTGAACTGGTTAAGGGTTCATATACATAATAAAGGAAGATATTATATAAGTGAAGACCTGTGTAAGGAAATAACAGGCACAACATTGGATGTGTCTTATTTTATGAAGTACCTGTTGCATAAGTACGATTCAATTTATAACTTGTAATTCATCTTATGAAAAAACGATACCTTATAACTGCCTTCCTGATAGGCTTGTTAAGCTGTGATACCGGTGACGTTGTACAACAGCAGCAGGAAAACATGGTGATCCAGGCTATGACCAATGGCCAGTGGAAAGTTTCCAGTTTTATTAAGGGATCAACAGATGTCACTTCGGATTTTTCCACCTATAAATTCCAGTTCAGGAACAATAATACCGTAGATGCCATCAATAATGGCAGTGTTGAAAAAACCGGTACATGGGCAGCCGATGCCAATGCCCAGACAATAACATCAGGATTTCCCGGCGCAGTTCATCCGCTTCCCCTATTAAATGGCACGTTCAATATTGAGAGCACAACCTGGACGTCCGTCAATGCAAGTCAGACCGTAAATGGTGAAATAAGAACCCTCCGGCTGGATAAATTGTAGAAATTCTCCCGTTCTCTATAAAAATCTGACGTATTTAAAAGCAGGAATACTTTTTGCAGGTTATTGCCGTTCATTAAACCCACCTTTTGCAAAACTGCCATGAGGCTAAATGAGAAGACTTTGATGCGAAAAACCGCCATTCTAACGCTGTTATCCTTATACTGCACTGTTGCCATTGCACAATCGGCCAATTTTACTACCGCAACCACTTCCGGATGTTCCCCACTGGTTGTTACTTTTCAGGATCAGTCTACAGGTAATCCGGCCTCATGGTTCTGGGATTTTGGTAATGGTGGTACCTCTACCCTTCAACACCCTTCAGCCACTTATTTTGTTCCGGGCACCTATACGGTAAAACTTACCGTAACGAATGCCCAGGGATCAAATACACTCACCCGCACCAATTACATTACCGTATATGGCAAGCCGCAGGTGAATTTCATTGTTAGTGACAGCACGGCGTGTTTTCCCCACCCTGCCCAGTTTACCGACCTGAGTGTTCCGGCTACAAATACAACCAATACATCCTGGTTATGGGATTTTGGTGATGGCACCCAGTCTACCGACCAGAACCCCCTGCATGTGTATGAACAAACCGGAAACTATACGGTTAATCTGAAAGTAACCAATGACAAGGGTTGTTATTCTGTATTTACCAGGCAGGCATACATCATTATTGCTGGAGGGGTTGTAACAGATTTCAGTAATACCCTGCCATCGGTTTGTAAAACACCGGTCAGTATAAGTTTTACCAATACTTCCAGCGGACCCGGAAACCTGAGCTGGATATGGGATTTTGGTGATGGTAATACTTCTACTGCGCAACATCCGGATCATAGCTACAATACACCCGGCAATTATACTGTAACCTTAATAACAAGCAGTAGCAGCGGATGTACAGATACCCTGCGTAAAACGGATCTCTTAACCATCCGCAACAACCTAACTTCTTTTGATATTCCGGACAGTGTTTGTATTGATGCGCAAATTAACTTCCTGAATAACTCAAATCCATCTGCCGACAGTATTACAACCTGGTATTTTGGAGATGGGCAAACATCCAGTGAAGTCAATCCGGTAAGGTCATATTCAGCTATTGGCACTTATAATATTAAACTGGTCAACACATATACATATTGCTCCGATTCAGTTACAAAAAGTATCAGGGTATTGCCTCGCCCTGTAGTTGCATTTACCTCGGATGATTCGGTAAGGTGTGAACCTCCATTGACGGTAAATTTCCAGGACCAGTCCATTAATGCCGTTTCCTGGTTGTGGGACTTTGGCGACGGGCAAACATCTTCTCAACAAAATCCAACCCATACCTATAACAGCTATGGCGATTTTGATGTACAACTTGTGGTTACGAATGCATCGGGATGTACAGATACTTTAAAAATGAACGATTATATCAGGATCCGGAGGCCTGTCATTACCTTCCCCACATTACCAATTGAAGGATGTATACCTTTCGGTTTTGCGCCGTTAGCCAATATCAATACACTTGATACGGTAACTTCCTGGTCATGGAATTTTGGTGAAGGCACAGTTTCCAGTGCAGAACATCCCACGCATATTTATAGTACGCAGGGCGTATATGATCTAACGCTGACCATTACAACCAGTACAGGTTGTAATGAAACCGCTTCTTTTCCGGGTGCCATCAAGGTAGGCCGTAAACCTGTTGTGAACTTCAGCGCGGCTCCAACAAATGTTTGCGCTTTTCAGCCGGTGCAGTTTACAGACCTAACCAATGAAGCTGATAAATGGCTTTGGGTGTTTGGCGATGGCGGTTCTTCCCAATTGCAAAATCCCGTTTATCAATATTCTGATACAGGAATTTTTAATGTTACCCTGTATGCCACCAATCATGGATGCCGTGATTCTTTTATGATCCCCGACCTTGTGAAAGTGAAGCCTCCTATTGCCTTGTTTGGCTATTCAACCAGTTGTAATGACAGGTTAAGATTCCAATTCCGGGATTCATCCGTTGGCGCCACTTCCTGGTTTTGGAACTTTGGAGACGGTCAGACATCCACACAACAAAATCCTGTTCATAGTTATTCTTCATTCACCACATACAATGTTTCGCTCACGGTAACAAACGATACCTGTTCCAATACAATAACAAAACAGGTGAAGGTGATCAATGAATCGCCACAATTCATTGCAAATATTACCGAAGCATGTAAAACTGCATCCATACAATTCAATATCCAGAATCATTCTTCAAACATTGCAGAATATGATTGGGATTTTGGAAACGGATATACACCCAACACAACTTTTACAAGCGCGTCGGTTGTATATTTCAACAGCGGTTATTATACGGTTTCATTGGTATCAACTGATATTTATGGATGCAGGGACACTACCACCAAAACAAATTACATCCGTATCAATGGCCCTGTTGCGGGCTTTTCGGCTACAAATAACCGGGGTTGTATAGGACTTACCACAACATTCAATGATCTTTCATCTACGGATGGGATTTCAAATATCGTAAACTGGAGGTGGGATTTTGGAGATGGCAGCGTACAAAATTATGGCAGTGCGCCTTTCCAGCATACCTATACTGATTCCGGTGTTTATAATGTTAAACTGATAGTTACGGATGCTAAAGGTTGCCAGGATAGTATAGCAAGGCCCGGACTTGTTACTACAACTGACCCTGAGCCCTTTTTTACGGCTGATACTTTGAACTGCCCTGGTGGCAACGTGTATTTTATCAATCAATCCAATGCCAGCAACTATTCAAGTTCCTGGAGCTTTGGTGATGGTGGCTCCTCCACAATGAATACGCCTCCACATGCTTATAGTGATACCGGTTATTACACGGTTAAACTGGTGATCACCGATCAATTTGGCTGTAAGGATTCACTTATCAGACCCAATTACGTAAGGATCAATCAACCTATTGCAAGTTTCACATTAAATGATTCAGTGAGTTCCTGCACCCCTTTTGAAGTTCAATTCACCAATACTTCCCAATACTTCAAGTTTGTACAATGGGATCTCGGCACAGGGAACAGTCATTTACTGAACCCGATCCAGTTTTATAATACTCCAGGGTCTTACAACATACAATTAGTAGCCATTAGTCCGGGTGGATGCAGAGACACTGCTTATGGATCGATAATGGTATACGATACGGCCGGTTCACGAATCAGTTATTTCCCTCTTGAAGGATGTAAACCTATGAACGTGGATCTTTCAGCATTCAGCCCCGGACCTATGAACCAGTATACCTGGGATTATGGCGATGGTGTACTGATCACCGGGAATGATACGGTTTCATCACATGTGTATAATTCTTTTGGAAATTTTGTTCCCAAGGTGATACTCACTGACCCCGCTGGCTGTATCATTCCTGTAACTGGACTGGATACCATTAGAATTAAAGGCGCCATTGTAAAATTCGGACTTGATAATGGATTCTATTGCGATAGCGGCTTTGTGAGTTTTATCGACTCAACAATTTATAACGATTCCATTTCCGTATACCATTGGGATTTTGGTGATGGCAACACTTCAAATGTTCAAAATCCTGGACATTATTATAGTTCTCCGGGGTTGTATACCGTTTCTTTGAACGTTGAAACCGAAAGCAGTTGTGTAGATACATTTAAAATCACACATGCCGTAAAAATTGTAGAAAGTCCTTTGATAAGCATAGGTGGTGATACAGTGGTATGCGTTAATGAATTCCTTGAACACATAGGAGAATTCCAGCGACCGGATACTTCGGTAGTGCGGTGGTCGTGGATCTTTCCAAATGGCAATACGTCCGAAGTTCAGCTTCCCGTTGCACAACAATATGACCAGCCCGGGAATTTTTTGGTAAGTACCGTTGCAGAAAACAGCAGCGGATGCCGGGATACGGCAACCAGGAACATACAGGTCAATCCGCTTCCGCAGGTTGAAATGCCATCCTCCTTAACACTGCAGGCCGGATTTCCCGTCACCATTCCGGCTACATACACTTCAAATGTGATGAATTTCACCTGGACCCCGGATGCATCATTGAATTGTTCCGAATGTCCCCAACCTATTGCCGCACCTAAGTTCAATACCAATTATACAGTAGCTTTTGTTGACAGTAACGGTTGCAGAAATACGGGAGAGATTCAGATCATAGTTATTTGTAAGGATGGAAATGTTTTTGTTCCCAATACATTTTCACCCAATGGAGATGGAAGCAATGATGTTTTTTATGTAAGAGGAAGAGGACTGGACAGGGTGAAATCTTTGCGCATCTTCAACCGCTGGGGAGAAGTTGTATTCGAAAAGCAGCAATTCCCGGTAAATGATCCGTCTTATGGATGGGACGGAAAATTCAAAGGCAACAAGCCAATACAAGATGTATATATCTACCAGGTGGAAGTTTTTTGTGATAACAGCCAGGTCATTCAATTTGAAGGAAACATCGCTTTAATACAATAGTCAATGAAAAACTGTAAATCATTCTTCAAATATTTTTTAGTGGCTGCTAGCTGTAACCTGTTATCACTTTGCTGCTTTTCACAGGATATTCATTTCTCGCAATTCTTTGAAGCACCTTTATTGAGGAATCCTTCCCTTGCCGGGATCTTTACCGGAGATATCAGGGTGCAGGCCGTTTACCGCGATCAATGGAATACGGTTACCAATGCTTTCAAAACCGGCACCCTGGATGCGGAATATAAAATGCCCATAGGCAATGCTGATGATTTTATTACCGCGGGCATACAGATGCTTTATGACCGTGCCGGTACTGTTTCGTGGGTATCAACACACATTCTGCCTGCTCTTAATTATCATAAATCCCTAAGTGCTGAGAAAAACAGTTACCTGTCACTGGGTTTTATGGGAGGCCCTGTTCAAAGAAGTTTTGACCGCTCTAAAATGACCACCAACAGTATGTACGATGGTTTAGGAGATGGTGAAACATTTATAGATCCAAAACATACTTATATAGATGCAGCCGTTGGCATGAGTTATAATGCCCAGATGAATGAAAATGTCGACAATAATTATTTTATCGGCCTGGGATATCATCACTTTACAAGACCAAAGAATACTTTTTACAGGAATGCAACGGGCCACCTGGATCCCAAGTGGGTAGCATCGGCAGGAGTACGTTTTTCGGTTACCCCTGCCAGTTACATCACCATTCAGGCAGATCATTCCATTCAGGGAAAATACCAGGAAACGGTTGCCGGAGCTTTATATGGTATCAAATTAGGGCCAGACCTTGACGAGCCAGCCTATACCCTTCATGCAGGAACTTTTATGCGATGGAACGATGCACTGATCCCTGTATTGAAAATTGACTACCGCCCATTTGCCGTTTCACTCAGCTATGATGTAAACATTTCCAAATTGAAAACTTCGAGTTATGGCCGAGGTGGATTTGAATTTGGGGTTTCTTATGTTGGTTTTCTGGACCGCGATAATTCAACACTAAATGCAGTTAACTGCCCCCGGTTTTAATTATAAGGTAAAATTTACCCCTGTTTTACGCCTGTGCCCGTTAGCATTAAAGATCCGCTGAACCTGATCCGGTAAAAATAATGGCTATCTTAACTTCCTTTTATTAATCCATTTCAATAAATCCATATCTAAGAGGAACAGCCTGCAATCCCTGCAGTTATTGAATAATGAGGGGAGCGTAAGCGTTTCAAGAAGAATTTTTAAGAGATGTAAGGATGAGGTAAGTGATATTCGCCTTTTTTGAATGAAATATTCGTAAATCTACGTGGAATGGCGGCGTAGTTTTTACAAATTCTTTTTATTTTTCGGCAAGACCT
>CBIHLW010000066.1:0-10063 GCA_966210755.1 uncultured bacterium | reverse complement strand
GGATTCCTGGAATGTGCTTATAGGGATTTCCAGAATGAATTGAAGGCCCGCCAGCCAATGGTCACCGGCCAAAAGCTAACGATCAAATTTCCCTTTTCTTTTATTTTGAGCGATTTGGCCTTTGTTTTGCCGAAATAGTGTAGATTTATTCATTACTCAACCCTAAAACCTCAATCATATGGCAGACGTTCAGCTTACCGCTTATAACGTAAAAACTAAAGAAAAGAATGTTCCTATCAAGGATGCAGTGATCACCAAGACCGCAAAAGGCGCTTACATGGTGCAGGGAAACGATGGGAAAGGCAATAAGCTCACAACCCTTTGTAATGAACAAAAAGCACTGGCTGCCATAGAAGCAGGCATAGCGAAAAAAGGCTGGGAATAACTTCTCTATTCATAAGGCAAAAGCTGTCCCCCTGAGGCGGACAGCTTTTGTAGTTTAGTCTATTCGCTAAAATGGATTATTGGGTCAATTAATGCGCTTTATTTCAAAGCGCATTGGAATGAAGAACAGTCCTTCATTAATCTTTCTAAAAAGCATACTGAATAACTGTTAATTTCATCTTTCCCATAAGATGAAACCAGGTATGTATTGCTATCAGTCCAATCCCGGTATATCCATGGATTTGCTTAATTGCAAATCCAACCTCAAACAACAATTTATTCCTTATACAATTTAAAGCTGTTGGTTTTACCTCCGGCTTTAACCTGTAACATATAAATTCCGTTGGACAGCATTGAAAGATCAATTTCCATTTTTTGCTGGAAGCCGCTTCCGGTAACGCTGTATTCTTTCACCAATCTTCCCCTGGCATCTATCACTCTTGCATACAGCATTTCATTATTATTTACCTGATAAATGAGATTGAACTTACCCGACGACGGGTTGGGGTAAACCTGCCAGAGTTTCAAATCATCAAACACCACCGAACGCATGGGGGAATAAAAGAAACTGCCATCAAGATTGATGATCTTTAAACGGTAATATCTCGCACCTGTTTTGTTTATTTCCGCATCGGTAAATTCATAACTACGGATCTCACTCGTATTGCCCTGCCCCTGCACCTCCCCTATTTTTTGAAAGCTGGCCGTTTGCAAAGCTTCATTTCCTCTTGCTACTTCTATTTCATAGCGGTGAATATCCGATTCATTCGTTGTTTTCCATTTCAGTTTAGCATCATTACCTGATTTTTGTACCGTAAAATCAAGCAGCTTTACCGGCAGGGCAGAACTTCCGCTCAGTCCTCCGTTATTTAACCAGAACTCTGAAAAATCCTTCACCCTGAATTCCGCATAATACCCCTTGTCAAACGGCACCATCCTGATATTATTGGCTTCAATAAAATTCCACATGCCCTGGTTGTTATCTCCAATATTTCCATTTTCAAAATTATCATCAGGATCACTGTATTTCGATATACCAAGATCATAAGCAGAGGAAGGTTTGGCGCATCCTGTACAACCTGTTGCTTTTACCAGCGTATCCACTTCCGTGTCGAGAAAGTAAAAACGTACCGTTACCGAATCGCTCAATAAAGTATTCGCGGGCTTGATGGTGATGTTTCTGTCGTGATAATACTGGTAGGTGGTATAACGTACGGCTGATGTATTGATATACGCCTGTACACCGGTTGCACCCATTACCTGGTTATTAGGTTGCACGGAGGCCAGTAATTTTCCACCTGTTGTAAAATCAATCCAGTTATTTCCAGAAACAACCTGCGTAACCGGCGCACCCATCGTTACTCCATCATAAATACCATTCAGATTATCATAAATATGAACGTCATCAATAGCTACACCTTCTCTGTTTACACCTGCATCAGATGCCATTACAAAACGGAGCCGCAGGTTTTCAATTCCTGCAGGAAGATCAATGGTGGCCACATGCCATCTTGTAAAATTCTGTTCGCTCCATAATTGATAGGCCGCCTGATTATACCAGTTGGTACCCTGGCCTTCCGCGCCAAGCTTTGTCCAGGTAATGCCATCTTCCGAGTATTCCATCCATGCCCCATCACAAAGGTCCGTTCCGCAATCTTCAATGTCGAGTGCCATGCTGAAGCTAAGTGTTGGACTGGTCATGCCGCTGATATCGAAGCAGGGTGAATACAAATAAGAATATTCATTATCACTGTAATGTCCTGCCAGTCTTGTTTTCCAGGCTTTTGCCCCATTGGCTGCTCCGTTGATCCTGATGGATACCGGAGTACCATGTTCCCAGCTTGCATTTTTCCCTTCCGTGTACCACGATCCGTCAGATGTTTCAAAACCTTCAAGATAAGGGAAGGATGAAATGACTGCACTATTGATGATGGTGGTTGAAACCGTATCATTATCCCGGAAACTATCCGCACCGTAATCAACTATGGCTTCAATGGTATACGTACCTATCACAGACATATCAGTAGTTGCAGTAAATGTATATTGAACCGTTGCATTGGCTGCAACAGTTGCTATATTTTCACTGATCCATGATCCGCCGTTCACCCGGTATTTTACCGGAATATTATTAATGGTGCTGTTGTCGCTGTTACGGACCGATATCCTTACCGGCTGAACAGGTGAAAGCGCACAGCTGGCAGTAACCGGTGTATCAATACTGATCATCTGGAGGTCGTTGAACACTTCGTAGATGCGTACATCATCAAAGCTGTAACCACCCGCGTTTAATCTGTCCGTTGCTGCAATCTGTCCCCATTGTCCCCATCTTACCTGGAAGCTTGTACCAAAGCTTTGTCCGTTGGCGGAAAGGATGTCTCCCAGCTCAATGCTTGAAGATCTTTTATAAGAACCGGCATTATTTTGTTCATCGTCGAGATCATAAACCTCTATCCAAGATTGTGCATCATTACCCCTTACCCACACCTTGTTACTGGCATGTGGAAATTGTCCATGGTTGTTGAACTGGAAATCAAGGCGCAGATCATTGACCAGTACATTATAATTGATCAGATTAAATGTTCCTGTGAGGTAATTGGTATTGCCTGAAGGATAAAACCTGCTGGCATCAAGCGTGAGTGCTTTTGTGCCTGAATAAGAAATACCTGAATTGATGAAGGTCCTTAACCGTCCATAAACAGTGGAACGGGAGAAATCGTACCTGTCGGCTCCGGTGATGCCAATGGTATCTTTTTCAAAAGAAGCTTCTGGTGTGGCTTCCATATCATCCATAAAGGCTGTGGTAAGATCCAAAGGCTGGTTGTTCAGGTGCTTTACCAATACCATAGCCGTATCATTGGATGAAACAGCATCGGAGGTGGTATTCTTTACAACAAAAACAATATTGTAATTACCCGTAGCAGAGAGATCTGCAGTGGCGGCAAAATTATGTACATAGGTGGCGCCTGCATTTACCGCAGTGGCAACATTTTCCATGATAAAGGCACCGCCGTTAATGGAAAATTTAAGATCAAAATTATTTACAGTGGCATCATCAAGATTTTTGATCCTGACACTAAGCGCTGTTGTTGCAGATAGTTGCGATGAGCTGAATAAACGGCCCGAAACCGGAGCCAGAACAGCATCGATCTTAAGGTCGTTATCAGAAACCGCACCCGCGCAGGTGCCGGTATTGGGTTGCCTTGAAATGGCGGGAGCTCTTTTTCCACCCTTACCATTTATTCTTGGCATAACAGTAAACCAATAAATGCTGTCTTTTGATAAACCGCTAAAGCTATACGATGTAGCAGTTGTATAGGCAACCGCCTCCATTTCCTCTCCCTTCAACATCATCACAGCATAATCCGTTACACCCGCAACTGCGGTCCAGTTGATGTTGATATAACTTTCGCATTGTACTGAAGCCAGGGAAACGACGGGACGCCCAATGATGGTAAAGGGATTGCAGACGGTAGTTTCTCCGGTACCTTCTTTGGTGATCCGTATCAGAGCCTGATCTGTAACCACATTGGGAACAAACATGGTATATACCATACGGTTGATATTAACACCAGTGGCAATAGTATTCCAACTACCTCCATTATTGGAAGAAAATTCTATAGTTACGGTTCCTGAACTATACCCATGTGCCTCCCAGCTTACTTTCATCATTTCAAGACTGTTGGTGCTGGGATGCCAGGCTTCACCTCCTGCCGGTGAGGTGATTTTCAATTGTACCGGCACTACATCAAATACAGCAAAGTATTCCTGCGATGGATTTTGTGTGACCGATGTTCCTTTTACCCTGATGGTATAGCTTCCTGATGCAGGATTATTGATCACCACCTGCTCCATATTATTGAGACGGTCAACTCCATTTGTTGCAGGCTGATTGAGGTTTGCATTGGTACTGTCCGGGATCATTGGTAAAACAACTGACATGGAGGGATCCAAAACTTCAAGATCAAGATCATTTACCAGCGTGAGCGCACTTAAGGGAGATGCTGCAGGATCATTCCAGTACAGCATCACTTTCAGCCGGGCAGTATTGGCCGGAACAGTTATGTTGTGATTATTGGTTGAACTATTGGCAATAGTGGCATTGAAATAATGATCATTCTCTATCATCTCAATGCTTCTTAATAAATTCATCCACCCAAATCCGTATTGATAATCCGGGCCCGGGTTTCCGCGATCATAACCGCCATTTGATAAAATGGCTTTCATTAAACCATTCTTTGGATCTGCACCCCCGTTCAACTGCCGGTAACGCTGGATCAACAATGCAAGTCCACCGGCAACAGCAGGTGAGGACATGCTTGTTCCGTTATTATAACCATAAAGATTTGATGACCATGTTGACGCTACCAGGGTTCCCATGGCAACCACTTCGGGTTTTGTACGCCCGTCCTTCACAGGCCCGCGGCTTGAAAAACCGGAGATGGCACCTGAGTCATTGGTTGATCCAACCGTCAGCACATTTTTGGCTGACTGGTAGCCTCCCAGCACATTGTGATAATTTGGGAGAAAAGGAGAGCAGGTTGCTGTTCCGCTGTTACCTGCGGAAAAAACATGCTGAAGATAAGGAAGGTCAAAGGCCATTTCATCCAGCAGCCTTGAATACAGATCGTAAGTACCGAAGTAGGCACATTCAATATTATCGCCATAGGAATTATTGGCTACCATCATTCCATAATCATTCACATAGGTTTCCGAATTGAAAATAATTCCACTGAAAGCCTGGCTCACAATGGTTGCTTTTGGTGCATAGCCACGGTACATCTCATTTCCATTACCCGCTCCTGCTACAATACCCGTTACATGATGACCATGACCAGAAGTAACAGGCATGGCCGCACGGTTAATGAGCCGGCGTGAAAAATCAATATGGGTTTGCACATCTGCATTATCACCTACGCCAACCACCACACCTTCACCATTCAATCCCCTGCCACCATTAGCAACAGACGCATTTAAGAAGCTGGCTCTTGAAACCGCCCTGCTGTTGGCCAGTAATACCTGATCGCCATTAGGAGCCAGTTGCACAAATTCAATAAATGGATAGGAAGCCAGTTCAGACAAACGGTTGATGGCAATACGAAGATGCAGTATGCGGTATTTTGCGTGTAGCGAGGACATCACATCTATGCTGATGTTCTGAAGCTTCTTAATAATATCAAGCGTGGAAAAGGTTTTTGGATAACTGATCCACACATCTGCCGTACCACTGGTTTTGGAAGCCCATGCAGGCACTGATCCTGACTGAAGACGGCTTTCCATTTTTTGCCGGGGAGAAAGTTGTATGATACTTCTTGCCTTTGCTATTTGTAAATTGTTGAGATCAAGCCGGGATGAGATGCTGGCTGTATAAGCATTATGAGGAATGTATTAAAGCAATTCAATTCCGTAGGCTGAAAGCAATTTTCTGGTTTCTTCTTTAGGAATGGTTTCAAATTGAATAACCAGGAAGGAAACATCAGAAAACTGATTATTGAATGAATCAACAAAGTGCCGGGTGATATTCATTTCTGTGGTAACAGATCCCGAATTGAGCAGCAGTTCATGCTTACCCTGGGCTGAAAGAGCCTGGTAAAAAAATAGCAGTACGGCCAGGATTAAAGGTCGGTTCAGTTTCATGGATATAGTTCTGGGTTTAAAAATAGAAAAAAACATCAATTTCTTTTGTGAAATGTTGACTGGATGCGGATTTTAGGCCGGAGACCATAAAGTTTTCAAATGGTGGTGGCCTTTATAATAAAAAGCCCTGAAGCACCTCATGCCCGGATGATAATTCTTTAATTTCAACAACCACCAAAACAGTGTGTTATGATAAAATATACGATAACCCTATTTCTGTCATTTGGTTCTTTATCCGGTTTAACCCAGCAGAATAAGGAAATGGCGATACGGAACATGGACAGGCACAATGCAGAAACACTGGTAAAAAAAGATACAACGGAACTAAAACGGTATCTGGCAAAGGATTTTTTGCTGAACGGCTCTAATAATAAGGTATCGTTTGGCGATGAGCGCATCATATCAGCCATTAAAAACGGACATATCCGTTATAAACAATTTGATGTGGTAACGGATACCATTTATTTTATCAGTGAGAATACGGCAATAAGCATGGGAAGTGAAACTGCGGTTTTTGAAAATGAAGATCCATTAAATGAGCTAGTGCAAAAAAGGAGGTATACCAATATCTGGATCCGGGAAAAAGATGGCTGGAAATTGAAAAGCAGGCATTCAAGTCTTGTTTGTAATTGAAAATCCTCTTAACAGCATTCTTTTGAAGAGCTGATTTCTAAAATAACCTTACTACACTTGTAAAACAAATAGAGCGGGAACAGGCGGGAAAGCCTTCAGATGTTAACCGGCGTCCCGATCACTTCCAGATGCATTCTTTTCAAAAAACTATAGGCATCCTGCATATCATTTGCCGGTTCAACAACAATATAAAATAATTTTCCAACCTGCTTTAACCTGGCTTTATTGGTACCCGTTTGCAGGTATTGAAGAATGGCATTGAAAGTGGCAGATTCAAAATAAGGTGAATCCGGACGGTTGATGAAGTAACATTTTAAAGCATCGTTCTTCAGGATCATTCTTTCAAATCCCAGTTCCACAGCAAGTTTACGGCACCTCACGGTTATAAATAATTCCTGAACCTGCGGCGGCAGGGCGCCAAACCGGTCGGACATTTCAACTTCCATTGCCTTCAGCTCTTCCTCATTTTCGCAATTATCCAGTCTGGTATACAATGATAACCTTTCAGTGATACTTTCTACATAACCATCGGGAATCAGGATCTCAAGGTCCGTATCAATGGTACAATCCTGAACAAAATCATCCTGCTTTGAAATTTCTTCTTTGAACAACTCCCTGAACTGTGTTCTTTTCAATTCGCGTATGGCTTCATCCAGAATTTTCTGATACATTTCAAAACCTATTTCCGCCATAAAACCACTTTGTTCCCCACCCAGCATATTCCCCGCGCCGCGGATGTCGAGGTCACGCATGGCAATCTGAAAACCACTTCCCAGTTCACTATGCTGCTCCAGTGTTTGCAAACGCTTTCTTGAATCTGTGGGTAAAGTGCTGACGGGAGGTGCCAGTAAATAACAAAATGCTCTTTTATTACTTCTTCCAACGCGGCCCCGAAGCTGGTGCAGGTCGCTCAGGCCAAACTGGTGGGCATTATTTACAATGATGGTATTTACATTCGGGATATCCACCCCGCTTTCAACAATATTGGTACAAACCAGTACATCATACTTTTTGTCGATAAAATCCATGATGCGTTCTTCAAGTTCATGACCTTCCATCTGGCCGTGCGCAAAACCAATGCTCAGATCCGGACAAAGTCCCTGGATCATTGCCGACATTTCCGCAAGTCCCTGTACACGGTTATGAATAAAAAATACCTGGCCGCCTCTTTCTGTCTCAAAATAAATTGCATCCCGCACAAAATCTTCCTGGTAAACCCTCACTTCCGTTTGAATCGGCTGACGATTGGGAGGAGGTGTGTTGATGATGGAAAGATCCCTTGCGCCCATTAAGCTGAACTGTAATGTTCTTGGGATAGGCGTTGCCGTTAGCGTTAGCGCATCTATGTTGGTACGGAGGGTTTTTATTTTTTCTTTATGCCCTACACCAAACTTTTGTTCTTCATCAATGATCAAAAGTCCGAGCTCTTTGAATTTTACATCCTTACCCAGCAAAGCATGCGTTCCGATAATGATGTCGATCTTTCCTTCTTCCAGCTTTTTGTAAGTATCTTTTTTCTCTTTGGCTGACTTAAACCGGTTCACATAATCAACCGTAACCGGAAAGTCTTTCAGCCGTTCACTGAAGGTTTTAAAATGCTGGAAGGCCAGAATGGTTGTTGGAACAAGAATAGCAGCCTGCTTGCCATCAACCGCTGTTTTGAATGCGGCACGTATGGCGATCTCCGTTTTTCCGAATCCAACATCACCACATACCAGGCGGTCCATTGGAGAAGGAGATTCCATATCTTTTTTTACATCTGCGGTGGCCTTGCTTTGATCCGGTGTGTCCTCATAAATAAATGAGGCTTCCAGTTCCGTTTGCAGATAGGTATCAGGAGAATGCCGGAAACCTTCCTGGGCTTTTCGCTGGGCATATAATTTGATCAGGTCGAAAGCGATCTCTTTTACCCTGGTTTTTGTTTTTTCCTTGAGGCGGTTCCATACATCACTTCCCAGTTTATTCACTTTAGGAACCGAACCTTCCTTTCCTGTGTATTTGGCTATTTTATGAAGCGAGTTGATATTGACATAAAGTATATCGCTGTCCTTGTAAATGATCCTCACCGCTTCCTGGAGCTTACCATTTACTTCAAGCTTCTGCAAACCGCTGTACACTCCAACACCATGATCTATGTGGGTAACAAAATCTCCGGGCTGCAATTCCCTTAATCCCCGGAGTGTAAGCGCCTTGTTTTTATTATAGGCCTGTTTTACTTTGTATTTATGATAACGCTGGAAGATCTGGTGATCCGTGTAGCAAACGATCTTCAGATCTTCATCAATGAATCCTTCATGAATGGAGGTGGCAAGTGGATTGAAATGGATCTCTTCCTTTAGGTCCCTGAATATGGTATATAAACGTTCAAGCTGTTTTGGATTCTCGGCAAACAAATTCAACTCAAAACCCTTTTGTTCCCAGTTCTTAAGATCCTGGATCAGCATCTCAAACTGCCTGTTGAAGGCAGGTTGTTCTCTGGTATTGAACTCCAGTTCAACAGCAACGGAAGAAGGCTTTTCGTGTCCAAAAAATACGGTATGGCGTTTTTTAAGTCCATTAAAGAAGTCTCCGGAAGTAATAAACTCACCGGTATGTACCTCTTTTCTTATCATTCTGTCATCCGCTTCTTCCTTTATACCGGCAGGTGTACCCTGCAGCTGAATGAATTGGGCAAGGTCTTCTTCAGAGGTCAATAATCTTTCCTTCAGCAATTCTTCATCCTGTATCCAGATGACAGTATTGTCGGGCAGAAAATCGAGCAGTGAAATCTTTTCTCCTTCGTCAAACGCTGTAACTGAGCCGGTCTGGCTATAGGCAAGGTTAGGAATAATGCTTACCTGAAGCAATCTTCTTTCACTCAATTGTGTTTCCGGGTCTACAATTCTTATTGAATCCACATCATTACCAAACAATTCAATACGGTAGGGCTTTTCATTTCCAAAAGAGTATATATCAAGAATGCCACCCCTTACGGCAAACTGTCCCGGCTCGTACACAAAATCCGTCCTTTCAAAACCATAGTTCACCATTTTCTCAAATAATGCTTCAGGGTTTATTTCATCACCGGTCTTTATATGGATGATATTTGAAGAAATAGCAGTGGGCAATCCCACTTTTTCAAACATGGCATCTGGATATGTTACCAGCGCTCCCACCCTGTTGCCTGTTCCGGAAGAAAATCTGGTTAATGCTTCGGTGCGAAGCATTACATGAGAAGAATTGAGTAAACGGAAATTTTTCCTGTTTTTAAAAGAAGAAGGGAAATAAAACAGATTGAGTGCGTCTGTAAGATTTTCGAGTGTGTTGTGAAAATAAGCAGCATCTTCTGCATCACTACAGATAAAAACATGGTTGATCTGACTACAGGAAGGATGGGTGAAAATGGAGGCGGCAACAAATTCCGAAGAGCTGC
>CBIHLW010000065.1:0-10290 GCA_966210755.1 uncultured bacterium | reverse complement strand
GGTAATGTCAAATTCGGCAACATTCAGAACGTATTGGGTTTTAGCATTGCTGAGTCCAATTGCTCTTAATGTATCAAATGGGGTATTGGCAATTTGTTCCGGGGTAGGTTCTTTGCCTTCATAAATATCAAGAAACCGGTGATAAATAACCTTGGCAACTTTTGTTGAAAGTTGCTGGCTCATGATGGAGGCGCATAACCGTAAACAAATATTTCTGTGAAATTTCAGTTCAAATGTTTCATGGCCATTGATAAATTTGGCAAGCTTCTTATCAGTTGAAAGATGGGTTTTGTAATCCATAAAAAGCTATTGGCAATTGACTGTGGTATCTTGCTGGTAATTGTAAGAATGGTCCTTTTGTTACAGTTAGCAATATACGAAAAGGGAGTACATGTTCTGTAATATAAAGCCTGCACGCGTTGCTGCCGGCACACGTGGATTAAATTTCAGTTATGGATCTATCTGTAGCTCTTTTCTTTTACTATTTGCTCAATCACACCGGTATTTAACTTAACCGGATATTTCTTTTTTAATTCCGCCAGCCAGTTCTTTTCCAGTTCCGCCTGATAGTCATTGATCACCATCCCCCTGGCTTCTTCAAAACTCCTCGGTTCTGTTTTATTATGTAGCCTGATGATATATGCAAATGAAGTTGATTGATCCATCTTATTAACAAGGAGTGAAGTAATGCTACCGGGTTTTAATTTTTGTTTAGATGGATTAGGGATTTGGGATAGTTCAAATCTGGAAGAATCGGCAGCAACATTATCACTGAATCTGGCTGTAAGCCTGTTCCATTCTGCTGGAGCTTTAATGAGCTGGTCCCTGAATTCTTTGGCCGATGCTTCATCTGTTGCGTAAAACACAACGGCGTCTGCCCCTGGCTTCCAGTGATAACCTGATCTGTTCTCATTAAAAAATTTCCTTAAAGATGCCGTATCTGTCTGCGCCGGTCCCCACACTTCTTTTTGCATGATCTCAAAAAACAAATTTCCTTCTTTGAATTCCTGCAATTGCCTTGCAAATTCTTCATTAAAATCTTCCAGGTGATTCTGATAATAATCAATGGCAAGGGCTTCAACAAATTCATCAAATAACTGTGAATAGGTTTTTAATCCGGAACCATCCGTTTTATACCGGAAGGCCTGGGCAAAACTGATCCAGTCTGCAGCAGTTATTTTTTTATCACCAACCTGCATTAAAACAGAGGTAGCCTGAATTGGAATGGGTTTGCCGGGTGGCTGATAATTCAGCACACTGTCGGAATATGCCCACAATGTCTGATGGTCAAAAGCCGGACCTGTGATCTTCACATCCTTCATCTGACTGCGAATGAGTTCCCTCCTTACCTTATTCATCCTGTCGCTTATTTCCACTTTTGCCTGCAGTTCCACCTGGTATTCATCATTCAATTTTGCAGGAGGAGGTGTTTTGCTGATCCTTTTTACTATATGGTAACCATAACCGGTGAGAAACGGTTTTGTATAGGCTCCGTCTGAATTCAATTCAAATGCTGCATTCTCAAATCTGATATCATATTGACCAATTCCAAATACCTGCATTTGACCATTGGCTGCAGCAGAAACCACATCGTTGCTTAATAAGGCAGCGAGCTGGCCAAAATCATCACCCTTCTGCAACCGGATATATACTGAGTCGGCTCTGTTTTTTATTTCTTCCCTGGTTTTCTCATCAGCATCCGGTGGAAAGGCCAGCAGGATCTGCGCAGCCTTCATTTTCCCCCTTGCTCTTCTTTCGCCAAGGTTCTTTAAAATATGATAACCAGCAGAAGACTGGAATATATCTGAATATCTTCCTACCGGTGTTGTATATGCGATATGTTCAAGCTCATAGGGCAGTGAAAAAACCGTGATCCAACCCATATCTCCTCCGTTTGACTGAACAGAAGGATCTTCTGAGTACTGGCGCGCCACTGCTTCAAAATCTTTTCCATTTCTGATTGCCTCCAGGGCCTCTTCCGCTTTCTTTCTTTTGGGGTCGGTTCCATTTGCAGGGGAAGCTGAAATAAAAATATGGGCCATATGAAGATCTTTCTGCGACCTTTCAAAAGCTTCATTCACAAGTTTATTAGTGGCTTCCTTGTCCACCAGGTAAGCCGGAAGTATCTGCTGGCGAAGGTTGTTAAGGTCAGCTACTATCTGAGGCAGCGTATCATAACCTTTTTCTTTTGCCTCTTTGATCTTTAGTCTTGAATTGATATATAGATCCAGGTATTCGCGAAATGCCTTTTCAGATTTTTCACCGGTATTGTTCTTATGCCAGGCCCTCATAAATTCCTCTCTGGAAACCGCGTCATTACCATAATTGAAAATTGTCTGTGCTTTTAGGGAGATTGTAAGCACCATAAGAAGAGCAGTAGCCAGTAATTTCATAGTTAGTTATTGGTTTTTGTTTTGTAAGCCAGTATCTCATCAATCTGGTTTACAGTTAATTTTTTTCCAATGATCCTTTTATCCTGATCAAGCAGATACAGGGTAGGGAAACTCTGTACATCATACAGTTGCGAATAACCCGGAATACCTGCATTGATCCTTGCAGCATCTTCTTCTTTGGAATAATAAACATGCGTCCAGTCAAACAACCGGTGGTCTTTAATAAATGTGGTCCAGTCAGATTTTTTTCCATCAGTTTCTTTTGCCAGCCCAAACATTTTCAATCCAAGCGATTTCCATCTGGCATGATAGGCACTGTCGAGCTGTGGTATCACTTCTTTACAATGCCCGCAGGTTGGGTCCCAAATGGCAATTACGGTATAAGCGGCTGGAATATTATAAAGGGACACCATTTTTCCTGCAGTGTCTTTTAGTTCGATATCAGCCGCCGGTTTGCCGGTAATATTTGCCATCAGGCTATAAGCGCGGTCGGTAATTATTTTTTTACTTTGCTCATTTAACCAGCTATAATTTTTATTTGAATAATATTTATCAAACAGGTGTACAAACACCGCGTCCTCCCACATCAGCTTCTGATTGAGATACCGGTTGGTGAATTTGAGTAAAAGAAACCTTTCCATTTCGGGACTTGCTCCGGCAAAGGCGAGCATATAATCAATTTCACTGATCACCGAATCGGCCGATGGATACACAAGTTGTTCAAAATACCTGTCTATACGGCCTTCAAAAAATGGTGTCCGCAAAAGACGGTCATCATAAAAATTAACGCCATCCCAATAATGGTTCTTGAAATATTTGTAAGCAAAAAGTGAATCTGTTTTTGCAGCGGGATCATTTACCGGAACCTCGGGTTCCCTCATAGCCTTCAACAACGTAGTGAGATAGCTGTCGGGAGATCTGGTCATGATGCCGATCCTGTAATCCCTGATCTTTTTGTTGAGCGCTTCCAGCTGGCCGGCAAGATCCATGGAATCCTGTCCTGTTGTTGACATCCTCAGTTTATTCAGTGAGTCCGCCAGCCGTCCATTGGTTGACATAAAAAGCTGGTAGGCTTTGAATTCAGCATTTTCAGGCGATTGCTGAAAGCTTACACCGGTGGGGTTTCCGGCATCTGCCATTATTGAAAATCTTTGATTTTTATCGATCAGGATCTCGAAATTACCTGACTTGTCGGGGTAGCCAATGAGGTAAATGCCTCCACCTAATTTCTTCGAACCTTTGAATATGCCTTCACTTTTTTCGTTCAGTTTTACGGAGTCAATGATGGGTAATTGCTTTCCATAATAATGTCCCAGGTAAACAAACTGGTTTTTGAAAGGCTTGAGCGTGATCTTAATTTCATAACCTTCCTGTGCGGACAGGCTTAGCGAGAAAAACAGGGAAAGCAGTAAAGCGGCCATCTTCATAGAAAAACTCATTGCATAAAAATAAGTGAAAGGGAACTGACCTCTAAGCAGGGAAGGGATATTTAAGATTCTTTTAGGCGAAGCAATGTTCCATTCAGGTTAGTGTCATTGAGTTATGCTGAAAGTCCTGTTACAAACGCAATCGCCAGACTATGACGATGCTGATTGGAATGTTAAAAAAACCAGGAGGTGCAGCCTTGCTTTTCAACGGGGAAGTGGCGTGACAGGGAATCCTTTACTTTTACGCCTGTGAGAAAAAACAAGAACATCATTCTCGAAGCTGTTTTAGTGGAAAATTACGCTGCTGAAGGAAAATCGCTGGCGAGAAGAGACGGTAAAGTGGTTTTTATTGAAAATGTGGTGCCGGGCGACCTGGTGGATGTGAGGTTATCCAAAAATAAAAAAGACTGGGCCGAAGGCTACCCTGTACATTTTCATTCCTACTCAACCGAAAGGGTGGAACCCTTCTGCCAGCATTTTGGGGTTTGCGGAGGATGCCAGTGGCAGATGCTCAGTTATGAAAAACAATTGCAATATAAGCAACAGCAGGTATACGATAACCTCACCCGCATCGGAAAGATCAGGTTACCGGAAATGATGCCGATAGCAGGAGCTCCTGAGGATAAGTTCTACCGTAATAAGCTGGAATATACTTTTAGCACCAAAGAATTTCTTCCTTATGGGAGTTTTGATAAAACAGACCGTGAAAAGAGTTTAAGAAATGTACTGGGTTTTCATGCAAAAGGTTTTTTTGATAAGATCGTCAATATTGAAAAATGCTGGCTTCAGCCCGAACCCACCAATGAAATTAGAAATGTTCTGCGCGATTTTGCCTGGGAACATCAACTGAGTTTTTATGATTACCGAGAACATCGTGGCTTTCTGCGCAATTTGCAGATGCGCATCTGTACCACAGGAGAAGTGATGGCCAATATTGTATTTGGAGAAGACAATGAGAAAAAAAGAAACCTGGTCCTTGAATTTATAAAGGATCGTTTTCCCCAGATCACCACTATTGTGTATACGGTTAATACAAAGTGGAACGATTCTATTTTTGATCTTGAACCCGTTACTTATACAGGAAAGGGTTATGTGCTGGAAAGGCTGGAAGATTTTCAGTTTAAGATAGGACCTAAATCATTTTTTCAGACCAACACAAAACAAGGGGAAAAGCTTTACCGGATCACCCGCGAATTTGCTGAACTTAGCGGCACGCAGACAGTATATGATCTTTATTGCGGAACAGGAAGTATAGGAATCTTTTGTAGCCGTGAAGCAGGAAAGATTGTTGGAGTGGAACTGATTGAGGAAGCCATAAAAGATGCGAAAGAAAATGCTTTGCTGAATAATATAGGTCATGCAGACTTTGTTGCCGGTGATGTTATAGATATTTGCAATGATGAATTTTTTGCGCAGCATGGAACTCCGGATGTTATCATCACCGATCCTCCCCGTGCAGGCATGCATGAAAAGCTGACAAGAAAGATACTGGAGATAGATGCGCCCCTTGTGGTATATGTGAGTTGTAATCCGGCTACCCAGGCAAGGGACCTGGCCATACTGGATGAGAAATATGAAGTAACTAAAGTGCAACCGGTGGATATGTTCCCGCATACCCATCATATTGAAAATGTTGTTCAGTTAAAACGTAAATAAAAAAGAGATGAGCGATTTCAGATATTACAGGCCCAATAGTTTTCCACCGATCGTAAAAAATCTGATCATTATTAATGTACTGGTTTGGGTAGCGCAATTGATTTTTGATAAACAGGGTACCGGCCTCACCATGAAGCTGGCGCTCTATCCCCTGCAAACTCCTTTTTTTGAACCTTACCAGATCGCTACCCACATGTTTGCCCATTCCGCGTATAATATGGGAGGAGGGATCGTTTTCTTTCATATTCTTTTTAATATGTTTGGTTTGTTCATGTTTGGCAGGGTGTTGGAAAATGTATGGGGCCCAAAAAGATTTTTATTGTTCTACCTGGCTTGCGGAGTAGGTGCCGCTGCCGCCCACCTGGCTGTTCAATACTTTACAAATGATTTTTCAGCAGCCATTGGTGCCTCCGGTGCAGTGATGGGAATTTTCGCCGCCTTTGCTTATCTTTTTCCAAATACCGAATTGTATTTTATGTTCATCCCTATTCCTGTCAAGGCAAAATGGGCAGTAATAGGACTGGCAGCCATTGATCTTTTTGGTGGAATTTCCGGTGGCGGCAGCATTGCCCATTTTGCCCACCTGGGTGGGGCGCTCACCGGCTTTATCCTGGTATTGATATGGAACAAAACCAACCGCCGGAAATTTTATTAACGTGGCAGATAAATTGCAGTTTTTAGATTAACACCATGAGTTATTATCAGCAACAAAACAGGCCGCGGCTTACCATAGGCCAGGATGGAAATGCACTTACCATGCTTATTGCCATCAACCTGATCGTTTTTGTGATCCTGGCATTTATTAAAGTGATTTATTATTTCAGTGAGGGCGACCAGGGCATGGTGGTATTTACCCGTGGGTTTCTGAATTGGGTGACACTTCCAGCTGACTGGGATACATTTTTATCCAGGCCATGGACGCTTTTTTCTTACATGGTTGTACACGATACTTCCAGTGTTTGGCATATAGTAGGGAACCTTTTATGGCTTTGGGCCTTTGGCTATATTTTACAGGACCTGACTGGCAATCGCAAGATCATTCCCATTTTTATTTATTGAGCATTGGCAGGAGCAGTAGCCTATATGCTGGCCTTTAATTTTATTCCACCTTTAGAAGCCCAGCTCTCCACAGAAACCAGGATGCTTGGAGCTTCTGCCGGCATTATGGCCATTGCAATTGGCGTAACCACACTTGCGCCTAATTACAAAATCTTCCAGATGTTGAATGGCGGCATCCCCATCTGGATCATAACAGTTGTTTACCTGGTTCTGGATATGGCCATGATACCGGAGAACAATGCAGGAGGTAGGATCGCTCATATTGCAGGTGGTTTTATGGGATTTGTATTTATGGCAATGATGAAGAGAGGTTATGACTGGAGCATGTGGATGAATGATCTTTATGACTGGGCGAATGATCTTTTTAATCCGGATAAACCAAAAAAAGGTAAGGTTGTAAAGTCACAATTATTTTATAAGTCGAGGGTAAAGCCTTATTCCAAATCCCCGCTCATTACGCAACAAAAAATAGATGAACTGCTGGATAAGATCAACCAGAAAGGATACCATTCACTTACAGAAGATGAAAAGGAATTGCTGAAGAGAGCAAGTCAGGAAGATAAGTTGTGATGATGTGAATCAGCAATACCGCACCTGCTACAGTTCCATAAACACTGACTGTAGATTGACGGTTCCCATACTTGATTTCCATTTCATTCGTTTTAATTTTAAGCACACGTTATGCTTTTATACACGTAATTCGTGTATTGTGTATTAATTCATTGTAACTATCAAATGAAATACAGGCGCATTACAAGAATCATTTTTCTTTCTATCAATATTATGGTAGCCGTGATGTTTCTCCTGGCCTGCCTGGCTCCCTATCTGGATCCCAAAAACTGGTGGATGATCTCGCTGATAGGTCTGGGTTTTGCTTTTATTATTGTTACGCTCATGGCTTTCGTATTCTTCTGGCTTGTTTTCAAACCGGCATATGTTTTTATATCCCTTGTAGTTATGCTGATTGGCTGGAAAAGCATTTCCGTTTTTTTTGCTTTTCATATTCCCGACAAATTTGATTACGATAAACCCCCGGATGTATTAAGAGTGGTTCAATGGAATGTGGCCAGATTCACGGAATGGAAGCGCAATAATAACAAAGGCAGCCAGACAAGATTAAAGATGATGGACCTTATCAAGGAACAGAATGCAGATGTTCTTTGTCTACAGGAATTCTTCACTTCCACCGATACTGTTTATTACAACAACCTGGGTCATGTAATGAAGGAACTTGGCTATCCTTATTTTTTCTATTCATGGGATGATGATGGAGATGAACAATGGACGGGTTCAGCCATTTTTTCAAGACTGCCGATAATTGACAGCGGAATGATCCGTTTTCCAAAACCCAGCATACCTGAAGCATTGATCTATGCGGACGTTGTATCTGATTCTGATACTATGAGAATATACACAACCCACCTCCAGTCGGTAAGGTTCCGCAAACAGGATTTTGAAAATATTGAAAGCATTAAGAAAACAGATGACAGGATGGTAGAAAATTCAAAAAGCATTTTTGCAAAACTCAGGAATGGTGTCATACACCGCTCTACCCAGGCCAATATCCTTAAAGAAGAAGTTAGCAGATCACCCCATCCCTTTATCCTGACCGGCGATTTTAATGACGTCCCTAACAGCTACACCTATTTTACCGTTAAGGGTAATGAGCTGAAAGATGCTTTTCTTGCTACGGGGTTTGGTGTAGGCAAAACATTCTCTTACATAGCCCCCACGCTTCGCATAGATTATATGTTTGTAACTAAAGATATTGCTATCAGGCAATTCAACCGGGTGGTCCGTAATTATTCGGATCATTATATGCTTGTTGGCGATTTTGCATTGAAATAATAGCCCATTAGTCCAGGCGGATCTCTTAAGTGAAACTTTCATTTTTTTAACCAAGAAAATATCAAAAATCAAATAACGGGGCTAAATGACCATGGCTAATGGCCCAATGGCCTGTATTTTTGTGCTATGAGTCTCACAGTATACAATTCATACATCAGGGATAAGGAAACATTTTCGCCATTGGTAGCCGGTCATGTGGGAATGTATGTGTGCGGACCTACGGTAAGTGGCGAAAGCCACCTGGGACATGCAAGACCCTATATCACCTTTGATGTGATCTTCCGCTACCTTATGCACCTCGGATACAAAGTGAGGTATGTGCGCAATATTACCGATGCCGGTCATTTTGAAGAAGAAGGCCGTGAGGCGGTAGATAAGATATCAACAAAAGCAGTTATTGAAAAGCTGGAACCAATGGAACTGGTGCAGAAGTACACCAATCTTTTTCATTGGGCTATGAATAGATTTAATTGCCTTGAGCCAAGCATAGAGCCAACGGCAACGGGTCATATTGTTGAACAGATCAGCATGATAGAGGAGATCATTAAGGCCGGATATGCATATGAAAAGAACGGAAGCGTATATTTTGATGTTAAAAAATATGCTGAAGGTCATGAGTATGGAAAACTGAGCGGAAGGATCATTGAAGACCTGCTTACAACAACACGCGATCTGGAAGGCCAGGAAGAAAAAAAGAATAAAACGGATTTTGCTTTATGGAAAGCGGCTCCTCCCGAACACATCATGCGGTGGAAAAGCCCCTGGGGCGAAGGTTTTCCGGGTTGGCATATTGAGTGCTCCGCAATGAGTACAAAATATCTTGGAAAGCAATTTGACATTCATGGTGGTGGCATGGACCTGCTTTTTCCTCATCATGAAAGTGAGATCGCACAAAGCACAATATGTAATCATGTGGCACCGGTAAGATACTGGATCCATAATAACATGATCACCATCAATGGCCGCAAAATGGGAAAGAGCTATAACAATGTGATCAAACTAACGGAATTGTTCAGTGGCGATCATCCATTGCTCGAAAAAGCTTTTTCTCCTATGACCATTCGCTTTTTTATCCTTCAAACGCATTACCGCAGTACGCTCGACTTCAGCAATGATGCGTTGATGGCTGCTGAAAAAGGATTGAAAAGATTAATGGACGCTTATGGATGGCTTAAAACAGCAGGTGAAATTCCTGGCCTGGCAAAAGCCGGTCCGGTAAAGAATGAAAACCCTTCCGTACTCGATCAGAAAATAATGAAGCTTCTCAATGAACTTGAGGAATTCATGAATGATGATTTCAGTACGGCCAAGGTTCTGGCAAATATGTTTGAACTGGTGCCGGTGATCAATTCTTTAAAAGATAAAACTATTGCAGCAGACGCCATAAACCCTCAGGTATTCGAATTGCTTCAAAGCAAAATGAAAATATTTATTGAAGATATACTTGGGTTAAAGCCCGAATCTGATAACGGCAATGACCGGCTTAAAGGAGCCATGCAGGTACTCATCGACCTTAGGAAGGAAGCAAGGGCCAAAAAGGACTGGGCAACATCCGACAGGATCAGGAATGCACTGGCCGATGCGGGTATTCAACTGAAGGATGAGAAAGATGGAGAAATGAGCTGGACACAGATATGAATATTGCGGAATATCGAACAAGGAACAAGGAGTGATGAAGTTTAAATAACAGACCGGGATTGAAACTTCAAAATAACCGTCACTAGTGCAGTACAGGGAGTTTATTCAATGGCCTGTTTTCAACTTTGTTGATATTCAGCCTGAATTATATTTTCAAATTGAAATGGATTTGATCCATAGCCCACGGTTTTAACCGTGGGCTAAATTGATATCTCGGATCTGGATTAATGGTTTCAACCATTTACCCCGGATTCCTCCTTGATCTAATA
>CBIHLW010000064.1:0-10307 GCA_966210755.1 uncultured bacterium | reverse complement strand
TCTTAGCATAATCTCTTTCTCCTCCTTTAACCTCTTAGCATAATCTCTTTTTCCTTTTTTAACCTCTTAGCATAACCTCTTATCCCCATATTTGCACATAAAATCGAATTATGCGAAGCTCACCTATATGGCTCATTGTGGCGGGATTGATGATCTTACTTGATTTTTATGTGTACCAGGTGATCAAAACCCTTTCCATGTCAGCGGGATCCAAAACCAGGTCCATCATAGGTATTTCTTACTGGACCATTTCCATCCTGGCCCTCGTTATATTATTTGTATTGCCCTATCTCAATCTGGATAACTATTCGAGAAGTGTGCGCAGTATCATATTTGCCATAATCATTGGCTTGTTTCTGGCCAAACTTATTGCAGCGGTTATTTTCCTGGTTGATGATATCAGGCGTGGCATACAATGGCTGGCGGGCAAGATCTATTTTAAGAACACCGAAGCTGAGCCAGCCGGCGAAAAAATATCCAGGTCAGTTTTCCTGAGCTGGGCAGGTCTGGGTATTGGAGGTGGTTTATTTGCTTCACTGCTCTATGGGTTTTCAAATAAATACGATTACAGGGTTAGAAAATTAAGCCTGGCTTTTCCAAATCTTCCTGCAGCTTTTAAAGGATTAAGGATCGTTCAGATCTCAGACATCCATAGCGGCAGCTTATCCAATAAGGATGCTGTATTAAAAGGTGTTGAAAATATCCTGGAACTGAAACCAGATCTCATTCTGTTCACAGGCGACCTGGTTAATAATGAATCAAATGAAATGTCGGGGCTTACCGGGGTTTTCAGTTTATTAAAAGCGCCTCTGGGTGTGTATTCCGTTCTGGGCAATCACGATTACGGGGATTATCATGAATGGCCAGACCAGGAAACGAAGCGCGCCAACCTGGATCAGCTTAAAAAGATCCAGGCCGAAATGGGCTGGCGTTTATTAATGAATGAACACGTGATACTGGAAAAAGATAATGAGCAGATCGCACTGATAGGCATTGAGAACTGGAGCTCCAAGGCAAGATTTCCAAAGTATGGCAGGCTGAATGAAGCCTATCAGGGAACAAAAGCAATTCCTTTTAAAATATTAATGAGTCACGATCCGTCTCATTGGGACGCAGAAGTGAGGCCTCAGTATGGTGATATAGATCTTACCTTATCCGGACACACCCATGGAATGCAGTTTGGTGTGGAGATACCCTGGCTCAAATGGAGCCCGGTACAATATGTTTATAAGCAATGGGCTGGATTGTACGAAGCAGGAAGCCAGAAACTTTATGTCAACAGGGGTTTTGGATTTATCGGTTACCCCGGAAGGGTAGGAATATTGCCGGAGATCACCCTGATTGAACTGTCATAGTCAATAATTTCCATGAATAAACGTTATTGGCTTATTAAACCTTTGAACAGCCGGCCTGTCTACCAAAGAATTGGTACCATTTGAAAACCAAAATCAGCTCCGATGACCGGAAACATTAGATTATTGATACTCCTGGGGTGTATGGTAACATCTGTTTGTTTTGCACAACCACCGGTTAAGCAAACCAGTGCCGATACTACATTTGAGGAAGATGATTATGAGGAGTTGTTCAGTGAACTGGATGCTTTATTGGATTCACTGGTGGCACCACGCAATTTTGCACTTTTCAATATAGGTATAGGTAGTAATTATTTTAATTATAAGTCAAAGTCAAATTATTTTCTTGAGGCTTCACGTCAAACCACTTATACACCTACATTGGCTTATTTCTTTAAAAACGGCTTGGGGATCAGTGGTTCGTCTGTAATTGTAAATGATGGTGAAAACCTGAATCCTTACCAGTTTTATGCAACGGCTTCATACGATTATATGAAGAAGTCCAGTTTTATTTCAGGTATTGCACTGACTCATTTTTTTTCTAAGGATTCTATTCCATTTTATACCTCACCGTTGCAAAATGAATTGTATGGCTACTTCACTTATAAAAAATTCCGGCTCAAGCCTTCCCTTGCAGCGAGCTATGGCTGGGGTAGCCGGTCGGATTTTGAAAAACGGGAAGAATATATAACAAGCTTGCGGCTGGCGCTTAACGGATATACGCAGGTGAACACACGGGAAAGTATAAGCGATTTTAGCCTGATCACATCACTCAGATACGATTTCTTCTGGATGAACATCCTGGGTGGTAATGATTATATCAGACTGATACCGCAACTAGTTTTTGCCAGTGGCACCCAGAAGTTTGGTTTTAACCAGATGAGCAACAGCTATGCAACCATTCCCAGAACAGGGGTTAATTATCTTTACAGTTCCGAACATATTTACCTCGACGATGAGGTTTACTTTCAGCCTTTATCATTATCTGCTTATTTAAAATCTGAATATTCAAAAGGCAAATTCTTTATTCAGCCACAACTTGTATTTGATTATTATTTTCCGGCAACCGAAAAGAATTTTACAACTGCTTTTGTATTGAATGCCGGTGTTATTTTTTAGTTGTTTATTTTTTTATTAACAACAAATAATAACTGATGGCATTAATCTTGACCTGATTTATTTACATCAAATTTCATGTTTATGAAACTCAAATTATCTGTTCTGATGCTATGTGTTATTCTTGCACAGGCTTCCTTCGCACAATTTCGGTTAGGCATTAAGGGTGGAGCTAATTTCACCAAGGTTGACGGAAAATCTTTCAGCGATGAATTCAGGTATGGTTATCACCTGGGTGGTTTTGCAGAAATAGGTTTGGGAAAAAAACTTGCGATCCAGCCGGAAGTTTTATTCAGTCAGTACCAGACAAGGGCAGACAGCAGTTTTGAAAATGTTTATCAGAATTCAGTAAACATCTCAAACTACAAGGATGTAAAACTTAATTATCTTACCATTCCCATCATGCTAAATTACAAAGCAGGTAAACTGCTTACCCTGCAGGCAGGTCCGCAATTTGGAATTCTCATTGATCAGAGTAAGGACCTGTTACAAAATGGCGAAGAAGCCTTTAGTAAGGGTGATCTCGCTCTTGCCGGCGGTGCAGTGATCAATATTTCCAAACTAAGGGTCACCGGAAGGTATTTTGTAGGATTGAATAATGTGAGCGATATCAGTGATCAGAACAAATGGACGAATCAGGGATTTCAGCTTTCCTTAGGTTTTTCCCTGTAGAACTTAACTGGCCATTAGCCATTAGCTCCTTGCAATGGCTGATGGCTATTCTTTCATCGATCGTATCCTGTTCACTATCTGGTTGCCTTTGATCAGTATTTTCAGGCTGGTTCTTTTTAATGAAATTACCGGGTGTTTTTCTTTATGTTCTTCAATGCTGTATTTATAGCTGGAAATAATATTTTCATAAGAAATGATTCCCATGATGGTATTATCAGCCGGTGAGATCACTGGTATTACATCTACATTTTCCCTTGCCATGATTTCAACTGCTTTGCGCAGGTGATCCTGATCAGCTACAGAAATATGTTTTCTTTTAATAAGCCTGCCTATCGGTGTTAGCGGGTCGTGTTGTTTGCTGTAAAGATTAGACGAACTGATTATACCCCTGTATTCACCTTCAGCAGTGGAAATAATAAAATAATTGGTTTTATAATCAGGTTCGTTATCCAGCCATTCTGTAACTTCTTCAATTGTATTTTCTTCACTAATGGCAAGTCCGTTCCTTTCCATTACCTGTTCTACCGTAATTTTTTCCAGTATATCGGGTACGTATGATGTGGGTGTATGAATACCTCTTCTGGATATTTTTTCTGTCATTATGGTATTCTTCATCAGGAAAAAGGAAACTATATAAGAAGCGCTGCATGTAGCCAGTAATGGCAATAAGGCATTGGCCTGGTCAGTTGTTTCAAGCGCAAATATTATGGATGTAATAAATGCACGGGATGCTCCGGCAAACATGGCCGACATCCCAACCAGTGCTGCCAGAGGAAGGTTTACACCTGATGAAGGAAAAATATATAAAGCAGCAGTACCCAATAATGCTCCTGCCGCGCCTCCAATGGTTAACAATGGTGCAAGTGTGCCGCCTGAAGTGCCGCTGCCTAATGCAACTGCCCATGAAACAAATTTTAAAATGCACAGGGACATAATAACCTGTGTGGTCATGCTACCTGAGAGAATTTCTGTAATGTTGTTATAACCTACTCCCAGGGTTGCAGGATTAAAATAACCAACGATGCCAGTTACCAGTCCTCCTATGGCCGGCCACCACATCCAGTGTATGGGTAGCTTTTCAAAACCATCTTCAATCAGGTAAACGATTTTAGTGACCAATACGGAAATCAAACCGATGATTATGCCAATAATGCTGTAGCTGATTAGTGCGGTATTTCCTGCCTTGCCAATGGTTTGTTCCATATCAAATACAGGTCCTGCCTCAAATAATACATGATGACCTGCCGCCCCGGTAATGCATGCCAGGCTCACCGGAATTATTGAACGCGGGGAGAATTCAAAAAGTAATAATTCTATGGCAAGGAATATGGCGGCTATCGGGCTTCCAAAAATGGCCGACATACCAGCAGTGGCGCCAGCTGCCAGCAAAATTTTGCGTTCATGGTGGGTGATCTTCATCAATTGTCCGATGGTAGAACCCAGCGCTCCGCCAGTAGCAATGATGGGACCTTCTGCACCAAAAGGTCCGCCTGTTCCAATTGAAATGGCGGAAGATATGGGCTTCAGATAGGTAATGGTAGGTTTGATTTTACTTTGATTGGTGAGGATCTGTTCCATGGCTTCCGGTATGCCGTGCCCTCTTATTGCTTTTGAGCCATACAGGGCCATTAATCCTACAATGACCCCACCAGCTGCAGGGATAAGGATCACCCATAAACCAAGGGTGTTATTTGCAGGAATATTTTCGGATATGGAGAGCGTTCCAAAAAAAGAAATATTTGTAACGAAGCTGATTAGATAAACAAGTCCTTTTGCTACAATACTTATTATGGCTGCAATCAGTACGGCCAAAAGAGAAATGTATAATAGCCTGGATTTGTTAGATGTAATTCTGGGTTGGATATTCTCTGCTTCTAAGGTAGGGTCTAACGCAACTGCAATTGGAATTTTATTATCGCCCGAATTATGTAACATTTCGCAAATGTCGGATTTCAAAAATTATTCAGAAAAGCACAGACAGTGGGGCGAAATTCACAGTTCACAATTAAAAGGTCAAAGTTCAAAGCCGGGTCGTTTACGTAATTAAGCTTCCTACGATTTCAAACAGGGAAATTGTGATATGCCATTGAATTTAGCTCACTGACTTTGAACTTTGAATTTTGAACTTTGAACTGAAACAAACTCCCGCCTCCAACCCCTGCTCCCCGCTTTCTCCATTTACCCGTAAATTGCAACCTTAAATTAGAAGTGAGTGAATTTCAACCAGAAGTCTGAAGAAGAAATGGATTTTATACCCATCATTCCGTTAAATGAATCTGATGCGGAGTCCAACGAAAAAATTGATATACCTGATGATATAGCTTTATTGCCTTTAAGGAATACTGTTTTATTTCCCGGAGTTGTATTGCCAATTACAGTGGGAAGGGATAAAAGTATCAAAGCAGTAAATGATTCGTACAGGTCCAATAAATTAATAGGAGTTGTAGCACAGAAAGACAGTTCTGTGGAAGATCCGGTTACGAAAGACCTCGAACATATTGGTACTGTTGCCAAAATAGTTAAGCAGATCAAAATGCCTGATGGAGGCACTACTATCATCATTCAGGGCAAGAGCCGCTTTTCCATCAATGAAGTATTACAGGAAGAACCTTACTTCAGAGCTAAGATTTCTGTTGTTAACGAAGGGGAACCACCAAAGGATCCGGATTTTGAAGCCTATGTTTCCAATATCAAGGACCTTGCTACGGAGATCATCCAGCTTTCCCCCAACATTCCTACTGAAGCTTCCGTTATTTTAAAAAATATTGAAAGCCCTTCCTTTCTTATTCACTTTGTATCCAGCAACCTCACCATTGACATCAGGGATAAGCAGAAGCTTCTGGAAATGGATAATATCAGGGAAAGAGCAGAATTGCTGATGCAGTTCCTTCAAAAAGAATTGCAGTTTGCCGAACTAAAAAATAAAGTAACCAATAAAACAAGGGCTGAAATTGATAAACAGCAACGCGAATATTTTCTTCAGCAACAATTAAAAAGCATCAAGGAAGAACTGGGCGGAGATCCCAATGAAAGAGAGATAAAAGAACTTCAGAAAAAAGCGGAGACCAAGAAATGGCCGGAGGCTGCAAGGGAAGCATTCAAAAAAGGAATAGAAAAGCTGGAGCGGATGCACCCGAGTACTCCTGATTACTCTGTGGTATATAATCATCTCGATCTGATGCTTGACCTTCCCTGGGAAGACTATACCGAAGACCATTATGACCTGGAAAAAGCAAAGGAAATTCTGGATGCCGATCATTATGGAATGGAAAAGATCAAGGAACGGATACTTGAATACCTGGCCGTACTGAAATTGAAAGGTGATATGAAGAGTCCCATACTTTGTTTCTATGGTCCTCCGGGAATTGGTAAAACTTCTCTGGGCAGAAGCATTGCCAACGCTATTGGAAGAAAGTATGTGAGACTGAGCCTTGGAGGTTTGCATGATGAAAGCGAGGTGCGGGGTCATCGTAAAACCTATATCGGCGCCATGCCCGGCCGCATCGTTCAAAGTATTCGCAAGATCAGGTCATCCAATCCGGTAATGATCCTTGATGAAATAGATAAAGTGGGCTCGGACTTCAGGGGCGATCCGAGCAGCGCATTGCTTGAAGTACTTGATCCCGAACAAAACAATTCTTTTTACGATAATTATCTCGAGCTGGAATATGATCTGAGCAAGGTGTTGTTTATTGCAACAGCAAACAATCTTCAAACCATACAACCGGCATTGAGAGACAGGCTTGAGATCATTGAATTGAGTGGTTATGCGGTTGAAGAAAAAATTGAGATCGCCAAACGCCACCTCATTCCAAAACAAAAAGAAGCCCATGGCTTAAAATCTTCCGTATTCAGGATCAGTGATAAGGTACTGGAAAAAATGATCCAGGATTATACAAGGGAAAGCGGCGTTCGTGAGCTGGACAGGCACCTTGCTGCCATTATGCGTTACCAGGCCAAACAACTGGCCATGAATGGAAAATTAAAATCCAGTTTAGTGGTGGATGATATTGAAAAGATATTGGGAAGGTCGCGATACAACAACGAAATGTATAAATCGGCAACCATTCCCGGTGTTGCCGTAGGTCTTGCATATACATATGTTGGTGGTGATATTTTATTTATTGAAGCATCCCTGAGCGACGGCAAACATGAATTGCGGTTAACCGGAAACCTTGGTAATGTAATGAAGGAAAGCGCATCCACTGCACTGTCTTACCTGAGTGCCAATGCAAGAAAACTGGGTGTGGATCCGGCTATCATTGATAAGAAGGCAGTACATATTCATGTGCCGGAAGGTGCTGTTCCGAAAGATGGTCCAAGCGCCGGCATCACCATGCTCACCGCACTTGCTTCTGCCTACACAGGTAAAAGGATCAAGCCTTACCTGGGAATGACAGGCGAGATCACACTGAGGGGACAGGTATTACCGGTTGGCGGCATCAAAGAAAAAGTGCTGGCAGCAAAAAGGGCCGGCCTGAAAGAGATCATCATGTGCTGGCAAAATGAAAAAGATGTGGATGAGATCAACCCGGATTATATCAGTGGACTGAGCTTTCATTATGTAAAGACCATGGGCCAGGTAATTGATATTGCTTTGCAGGATGGTTAAGTAAACCTATTTTTATTGAAATCATCACCAGATTACTTTGCGCTTGCTGCTGACCATATCTGCATTTTTAATTTTGGCTTATGGCCATGCGCAAACACTAGGAGGCAGTGCTGCCTATAATTTTTTGAAATTACCCTCCGGTCCTTTACTAACAGCGGCAGGAGGGGCGAATGTATCCCTGCAGGCAGATGATGCAGGTTTATCTGTAAATAACCCCGGCCTCTTACATGCCGCACAGCATTACCAGGTGCAAATGGCCTTCAATAGTTTTATTGCAGGCATAAAGACCTATGCGCTTACGGGCGTCTATTATTATGAACCTTATCAGACAAGCATGGCTGCCCACATCTATTTCCTGGATTATGGCAGTATACCACAAACAGATGCATCAGGTAATGAGAATGGAAATTTCAGGCCTGTTGATTTTGTGATACAGTTTTCTGCCGCCCGGCCCTACCTTGACAAATGGAATTACGGGGCATCATTGAAATTTATACATTCCAGTTACGGACAGTACAGGTCATCAGCCATTGCCACCGATGTAGGAATTCATTATTCCGATTCGGCCAATAATTTTTATGCCGGCTTTACCGCAAAGAATATGGGCTTTCAGTTAAAGACCTATGCAGGAGAAGGAGAGGACCTTCCATTCGACCTCCAGGTTGGAGTAACTAAAAAGCTGGCCAATGCGCCATTTGGATTTTCATTAACAGCACAACAGCTCCACAGGTTCAATGTTCTTTATAATGATACAACCTTCAATAATGAGAACGACCTTCCGGGCAATGATAAATTCATCAATAAATTATTCAACCATATTGTTGTAGCCACTCATATTTATATCGGCAGAAATCTCGAAGCCGGATTTGGATATAGCCATTTAAGGAGAAATGAACTGAATGCCGGAACGGCAGGCAACGGGCTCAATGGATTTTCAATGGGGATCCGATTAAAATTCAAAAAAATCCAGTTTGCTTATTCAAGATCCAATTATCAGCGCAACCTTGTGTATAACCAGGTAGGCATCACACTTCATGCTGATAAATTATTTGGGTTCACAGATCTTTAAGAGGTAAGATGATAAACCTCAAATGCTTCTGCCAGCGCAGCATTGCACTGGATGCCCCTCACCACGGCAAGTGATCTGATAAATTCACGCGACATGTATTTTCTGTCCGCCTGCGACCTGTATTCCTGCAAAGCAGCCTGTTTCAATTCTAACTGCGCTTCTGTGATCTTTTCAAAATAACCTGGTTGAAAACGCAGGTTATTCCATGGCAGTTCATATCCAAGTACATTTGAATTTTTAAATGCTCTTATTCCCTCGGAATAAATAACCTGGTGATCCTGGTGTACATCATTCATGGCCGGAATAAATACGGTTTCGGGTTTTAATTCTTTTTTGATCTTTATCAGCTGTTCAAGGATCTCCTGTCTGTGAAAGGGTAGCTGGCGGACCTCAAAATCAAAAAATTGGATCTGGTTTATGCCAAGCAGTTTTGTTGCCGACCGGCATTCGGTCAACAGGGTATCTTTTGGTAGATTTTCAGGCAAAGACTGCCAGCAGGATGAGAAGGCGATATAGGTTACGGATTTGCCTTCTGCAATGTACTTTGCCATAGTGGCGCCGCAGCCTAATTCACCATCATCAGTGTGTGGTGCAAGTACCAGTATATTTTGAGTATGAAACATTTTTAAAAATTCAATGCGATGAAGGGTATGATTTTAAAATTAATTAAAACAAATCTAATCCCTCAAACGGCTCAGGGAATCTTTTAATATGGGTAATTGCTGTCCGAATTCAACATTCAATAAGGTTCTGAACTGATTTATGTTGGTCATGCCATTATAAAATGAACCATATTCCCGTGAAGGCAGCAATATGGTGTTGAAGTTCATGAAACGGTATTTGTCATCTGCCTTGTCGTCGAGCCGGTATCCATGATCGCTCATGAATATGATCACAGGCGGTTGCTTGGAATGCTTCAGGATGTTGTCGATCAGCTGAAGGAATATGCCGTTGCAATATTGAAGGTATTCAACATAAGCTTCCTTATTTCTGTAATTGGCCATATCTGAAAGGAATTCAATTGACCTCATTTCACCTTTGCTGTTAAAATAATAAGGATAATGCGGCATTAACAAGTGGGTGTAAACAAACCTTGGCTGAAGGGAATGCCTGCTGGTCTCTTCCTTTAGATTTTCAATAAGCTTTTCATTAGACCTGTGCTGGAACAATGTCATCCTCCTGATCTCGGATTTTATCCTGTACCTGGTAACGAGGTTGAATCTGATATCATAATTAAACCTCGAAATAAAGGTCTGTGAGGTAATTAAGCGCGTGCCCATAAACAATAAGCCCTGTGGTACTTCGGATGGCTTATCGTTTACATGGAAGATCGAATTGTTTATGATTGAATAACCATTATTCAGGAAAAAGTTCCATAGCTCATTATGGTTGATCAGGTCGGAACAGATATTCATATCATGCTTGCTGCTGTTCCTCCCTTCAATGTTCTTTAGATAATTCATGCTTAGCATGGACGACATGGAAA
>CBIHLW010000063.1:0-10416 GCA_966210755.1 uncultured bacterium | reverse complement strand
GATCGTGAACCTGTTCCGGTAAATCTTTATGTTGGCTGATGGTGCGGATCTGGACATACCGGTCTATTTCCCATAACATTTTCTTTTCAGTCATGGAATCTTCATCTGATTTGATCTTTTCCAGATAAATGGTTTTTACTTCATCTTCACCATTGCCAAATGAAGGCAATACGGTTACGTCCTGTTTTACCACTTCAATATCTTTTTTGTCATAAGCTGTATAGCTCATGATCACCCTGTCCATGATAGAATCAAAACTTGACATTTCAGAATAATCACTACCCAGTTGCGGATTGGTAATATCAGGTATCTCAAGAAATTCACTTGCAAACCGTGTAGCCTCATCACGCGTAATATCAGTGGTGTCGGATACGCCGTTTTTGGTTTCTATTTTAATGAACCGGTAAAGAGAACTGTCCAGTTCACTTACCTGGCTTTGTAAAAAAGAACGTACGGGAAAATAACCTGAAGTGTCTTTTATTTCTTTTTTCCTGTTGTTGCATGCAAGGATCAAAATAAAAACGATCAGGTAACAGGTCCATTTATTCATGTGGTAAAATTACATTTCCCTGTAAAACGAAACCCTGCAAATATTGTTGCAGGGTTTTGATAAGCAAGTAGTTCGTGTTATTGTTTATTAAGGCCAATACCCACTTTGAGGCCAAAGTCAAACAGGTTTTCTTTGACAGGATATTTTTTTACGAAGCTTGAAAGCAACTGGTACCGCACCTGCGGCCCTACCTGCCAATTGAGCTTGCCGGTAGAATAAGACACAAATGTTTCGAGGCTCGTATTTACATTCCACCTGCGGATTAGCCAGGGAACTTCAGCGTAATTCTTATAATCTGTTGAGATCAGGTAAGCCCTGTCACCCAAAACATAGGTGGGCTGCACCGTGGAGGCAATACCAAATTCAATTTTATCATCTCCCTTGATCTTAAATTCCACACCAATGGGAGCTGAAACCTGGAAGTAAAAATTTTCCAGCCAGTTAGATTTACCATTAGGTGTATTGCTGTAGTTTGTAACCCTGTTCACTGAATCCATTCCATTCCTGTTGTTGAGTCTTATAGTAGCCAGCTGGGTGGATGAATTGAAAACTTTAATATCATACCTGTTTACATTAAATTGTAAACCTGCCTTTAGTCTCACATCTTTTGTAACCGAATATTTACCTGTTAGTCCAAGCTCGAATCCAAAATCTGGTTTATGCGTTACGAAATTATTTATGTCGTACAGGTTTTGCTGGTTAGAAGGAATGTTTGAAGGAGATACTGTTTTCAGATAAGCTTTATTCTCACTGAGTTTACGATAACTAACTGTTGGGGTAAAATAGATCTGCATATCAATTTTTTTCCTCTTTGCAGGAACAAAGGTGTTTACAACACTTTCAATTGACATGGGATCTAAAGCATGCTGTTGTGAAGCGGGAATCCTGTTTTCTTCCTGAACAATAACCGGATAAGTATCATCAATAATGGCAGATGCATAGTCATTTATTTGTTCTGATCCGGTTGTATTATTGGCATCTTCAGGTACAGTATTGTTTTGTTCTTCCGTATTATCAGATCCTTCAATATTGTTTGGTAAAACAGACCCGGAAATATCACCGCTGCCTTCAACATCTGATTTATGTGAACGGACTGTAGCCATCAATAATGGAGCGAATTCAAGTTGTGATTCTGATTTTGAATTGGCAGCAGGCATACCGGCAGTTTTATTTTCCGGAAGAAGGCCACTGCCTGTAACACTATTCTTTTCCGCCTTATTTTCCAGTGTATTTGCCGGATTAGCATTGGTGGCAACAGAAGTAGTATCAGCCGGAATATCGTTGATCACATAATATCCTGTAACCGTGGTTACCAGTAAACCTATTATCATGAACAATCCCCAGTTTCTTCTTCTCCTTTGTTGAAAGTGTTTAGAAATGCTTTTCCAGACCTTGTCGGATGGAAGCATTCGCAGGCCATCAGCGTTTTGCCTGAGGAACTGCTCCATGTTTTCATTTGTAAAATTTTTCTCCATAACACAGTTGATTTACGGATTAGGGTTATCTGCCTGAAGCAGCCATCAACACCTTTTCTTTTGGTTTATACAAAATATTTTTCCTTGTAAGAATATCTTCCAGCATGGCCTTTGCCCGGGTATACTGGCTTCGGCTTGTGCTTTCTTCAATATCAAGCATGTTCGAAATTTCCCGGTGAGAATATCCTTCAATTGCATAAAGGTTCAGAACGGTTCTGTAACCTAATGGCAACAGGCGGATACACTCAACTATTTCTTTTGCCTGGATAATGGATGGAATATTTTCTTCACGGACCTGAATACTGCTGGCATGAATGAGATCTACGCTTTCATTGAACCGTTTATTCTTTTTCAGATGATTGATGCAGGTATGAACAATGATTCTCCTGATCCAGCCTTCCAGTGCCCCACGATTCTCAAACGTGTGGATCTGGTAAAAGATCTTTATGAATCCTTCCTGCAACATATCCTCTGCATCTTCACGGTTATGAGCATAGCGGTAGCAAACCACCAGCATTTTGGCACTATACTTTTGATATAATGCTTTTTGTGCTGCCTGATTGTTTTTTATACAACCTTGCAAAATGGCTTCCTCTGTCATAATCTCACTTTGGTTGCCCTGAATTTAAGACAATTTTCCCATGTAAAAGCTGCATGAATTGTCGGATTATGGTAAAAACCCGCATAGCCCTGGCCATAAACAGGAGGCAGATGGTTGCGGAGTATGGGTGTACAAGGAACATAAGGAAGGTTGAACAAATGAAAATGAGCCGGATTTTACGAATGATAAAGTTCGCTGTATTAACCAGGCAAACAGGATAATATTCACCTGCAACCAGTATTACCTTTTTACCTGACCCCTGCTGAACAGGCGATCTAATTCGGAAATTATCGTCCTGCTTTCATTGCATCTGCAGGTCGGTTCATCTGTTCTTTTCTTTTAAAATGCCTGATCCGCTTCGGTCCATACCAGAGCCAGATCCCGGAAAGTATCAGCATAAATAAACTTACTCCCATGATCACGGTATATCCCACTTTCACCTGTTCATCGCTGCTGCCAATTAGGTCATCAATAATGGAACCGTCGTGCAGGTCTTCAATAAAATCGCTTGATCTTTTTTCTATCGATAATAATTTTCCGGAGGCGCAATCCAGTTGCAAACCCCAGTAATGATCTACATATACAAATTTTGCAATTCCTTTTTGAGGCCTGATGTCAATCCGGTCAAGTTCTGTATCAAGAGCGGAGGAAACGGAATCATGCAAATATTGTTTTGCCATTTTTGTAAGCGAATCGGCCGACAACCATTTTGAAGCATCAGCTGTTAGGCCTTTTTGTGTAGGTGCCAGTAAACCTGATTGCTTTTTTATGCCTAACAAAGTTCCTGTTATGGAAATAAGTAAAAAGAAAATAAATAAAGCAACGGCCACTTTCCTGTGTAGCCAGCGGAAATATCTTACAACTTTTGCCTGTTGTTTAGTGGAACTCATATCAGGTATTGAATAACGTTAAAATGATGCTCTCAATGAAAAAATCAGATTTGATCCCGGTGCTACTATACCAGAGGAATAAGGGCGATACATCCGGTTGGTGATGTTTTCCCAGCCTGCACTAAGTAAAATATGCCTGCTTGCCTGGTAGGACGATTTGAAATTCAGCGTATACCAGCCGGGTGAATAAGGCAATCCGGATCTGTCCCTGGCATAAATATCTTTTTTTGCCTGCTCGGATGGCGCCAGCTCATCATTGCTTATTTCACTGTTGTAAAATGAAAATAATTCCAGGTGAATATTCTTTTTTCTGAAATGCAGATGTGTGCTTCCATAAAATGGAGGAGCATGCCTGAGTGGAACCTGTTCGTTCTTTTCATCATCAGTTTCCTTTCCGGTAATCCAGTTAACATTCGTTTGTATGTAAACATTATTTGTAAAATAAAACGTTGCGCCTGCCTGCAAACCATATACTTCAGCTTCGGCAACATTCTGCAAGGATTCAACCCTGCTCATCATCCCGCCAAAATTTATTGAATCCTGGTTATTAAATGTGGCTGGTCTTCTTACAATGGCATCTTTGAGTATGGTATAGAACCCGGTTACTTCAACATCCAGTTTGTTTTTTATAGATTTTACAACTCCGGTTTCAAAATTCCATGCATATTCAGGCTGCAGGCCCGGATTAGGAACCGTGATATTCCCTGGGGTACTTTCAAACAATTTTCCCATATCATCAATATTGGGCATTCTGTAACCCGACGATACTGTTGCATTCAACTGCCAGCCGAAGGATGGTTTAAATACCAATCCCAGGTTGCCTGTTGGTGCACCATGTTTCAGGCTCGCTGATTCGTATGGAAAGGAAAGAAAGTTATGATCAAAAGTTGCATGAAGCGTATTATAGGAATAACGCAAACCCGAAATAAAAGTGAATTTGGAATCAAGATTTATTTTATAACTGGCATATATACCCGAAGACGAAAGGCTGCTTCCATCCGGATAGCGACTTGCAAAAGGCATTTGATGGCCATTTAGAATATCAGATGTTGTACCCGTAGAACCAACTTTATTATAGATGAATTCAAATCCATAGAATAATTCACCCCGGCCTAATAATTTTGTTGCATCCAGATTAATGCCCGCCACATCTACTTCTTCCGCCTGGGTGGTTCTTGTATTGCTTCCTCTAGCCCGGTCGTTCCTGCTTTCTTTATAATCCTGATAAGCTGCCATGAACTTTATTTTATTCCATAGTAAAGTTTTAGAATTGAACACGGCCCGGGCCTGGTGAACTTTCCATAACATAGGACCATAATACCATTCAGCAAATCTTAGCCTGCCATTACGATATTGTATCAGCCTGTCATATCTGGGTGCATTTCCCGTATTTGAATAAGTAAAACTGTATTGCAGGTCCAATTTTTCGTTCGGCCTGTATCTTAACTTTCCAAGAAAGTTCGTTTGTTCATAACCGGTATATCGTTGTATCCCTGGATCCTTATTAATTACAACGCTATCTAGATTGTTGATCCTTTCTACATATTCCGTGCGCAGGTAGCCATCCTTAACTCCATGCCTGCCCATTTTCAGATCATCAAAATCACTGTAGGTAAAAGAAGCCAGAACTGACCATTTTCCTGACGCTGCATTCATGTCGGCATGAAATGTTTTTTCATTGTTTGCAGTGGAATAGCGCGTAAGGGCGCTTCCATTCAATAGCATTTTATTTCCATTTGTAAACCTTGCTTCCAGTGTTCTGAAATCCATTACACCACCAATGGCATCACTTCCATAGATCAGCGATCCCGGGCCAAATATCACTTCTCCCGATTCTATTGATAAGGCATCAACACTGATCACATTCTGGAGATTACCACTTCTGTAAATGGCATTATTCATTCTTACGCCATCAACCATAATGAGTACGCGATTAGTGGCAAAACCCCTGATCATTGGGCTACCTCCCCCTAACTGGCTCTTTTGAACAAACACCGTCCCGGTTTGTGATAAAAGATCAGCCGAGGTTTGCGGGTTATTATGCCAGACCTCCGTTTTATTGAACCTGGTGATCTTATTTGGCACCTCATTCAAAGGCTGTTCCCATTTGTTTACACCAATGGTGATGTTTTTTAGAACCCTGCCCTGTAAACTATCCTGGGTATACGATATAGCGGCAAAGCCCAGCATAAAGCCGAGCATGATTGCTTTCTTCATTTTAGAATATTTGTAGATGAAACAATTAAATGTATGGTCAGCTACAAACGGGGAGGGGGACTGATAATCCTGTTGAAAAGGAATTTATACCTGTTCTCAAACAGTGACCAGTTGCCCGATAGGATGCTGGTACAGGAAAATTGAACAGTGAGGATAACTATAGCGGCAAAGCTTTGGCCAATCAATAATAACCTGATGATGGAGTTCCAGAAAACCTGTTGTTTCCCGAGTAATTCCATGACTGCAGTTTCATCTTCATCAAAAACACCTGTAAAGGTATATTTTCCATCCTGCAGGCTCCAGGAAACAAGATCAAAATATTTACCATCAATTGTGACTTCCCTTCCTTTTTCTTTCCATTCTACTTTATGTTCAGCTACAACCAGAGTTTCAATTGATCTTTCTTCCATTCGTTCGTCAGCCGTATGTGATAAGTAAAACTGCAATCCCTGAAGAAGCATAATAAAAACCAGAGGCAGTAAAAGCAGGCCGCCAAAAAAAAATGAAGCGATATGTTTACGGTTTTTCTTCAAGTAAAAGGTTCGGCAGCAAAATAACAAAATCTGTTAAAAAATCATAATATCCCCAGTCATCTCTTCCGGTATGGGAAGGCCCATCATAGTGAGGATAGTGGGCGCGATATCACCCAGCTTCCCCGGATTGAGCTTTCCGTTCCAGCTTTGGTCAATTATAAACAGGGGAACAGGGTTCAGTGAATGGGCTGTATTGGGCGATCCATCATTGTTAAGCATATAATCTGCATTTCCATGATCGGCGGTAAGAAAAATAGTATAACCATGTTGTAATGCAACATTTACTACTCTCTCCACGCATTTGTCAACTGTTTCAACTGCTTTTATCACGGCATCCCATACGCCTGTATGTCCCACCATATCTGCATTGGCAAAATTGAGACAGACAAATGCTGCGTTTTCTTTTTCAATTTCAGAAACAATGGCATTCGTGACCTCAATAGCGCTCATTTCAGGTTGAAAATCGTAGGTTGGAACTTTGGGTGAGGGCACCATGATCCGTTGTTCCCCTTCAAATGGCTTTTCCCTTCCGCCGTTAAAAAAGAATGTAACATGGGGATATTTTTCTGTTTCGGCGATCCTGATTTGATTGATGGAATTATTTTCGAGCACCTGTCCTAAAGTATTTTCCAGGTTATCCGTTTCAAAAATCACATGTATGTCTTTGTATGTTGCATCATATTCGGTCATGGTAGTATAATGCAGATTCAAAGGTTTCATTTCCTGTTGCGGGAATTCCATCTGGGTGAGCGCTTTTGTAATTTCCCGGCACCTGTCTGTCCGGAAATTGAAACAAAGTGCTGCATCACCATCCTTAATTAAAGCCACCGGTATCCCGTTCTCTGTAATAACAGTTGGTTTGATAAATTCATCCGTAATATTCTCTTCATAGGACGAAAGAATGGCTTCAGAAGCTGAACCAGCAAATGATCCTGATGCATTGACCATACAATCATAGGCAAGTTTTATTCTTTCCCACCTGTTGTCGCGGTCCATTGCATAATATCTCCCGTTTACTGAAGCAATTTTACCTGTGGTGATGTGGATATGTTTTTCTAATTCCTGTATAAAGGCGAATCCGCTTTTGGGATCGCAATCCCTTCCATCTGTAAAAGCGTGTATAAAAACATTTTTCAGGTTATGCCGTGCACATATATCTATAATCGCTTTCAGGTGATCAATATGCGAGTGGACGCCTCCATTGCTGACCAGTCCTAGCAGGTGCAAGGCTTTGTTATTGTCTTTTGCATAATTGATCGCATCCAGCAATTTTGTGTTGGCAGCAAGTTCACCTTCACGGATAGCTACATTGATTCTTTGTAATTCCTGGTAAACAATCCGGCCTGCACCTAAATTCAGATGTCCTACTTCAGAATTTCCCATCTGCCCATCCGGTAAGCCTACTGCTTCCCCGCATGTTGTTAAGGTAGTGTTAGGGTAACGTTTATATAATGAATTTACAAATGGTACATCAGCATTTTGTATGGCATCAGATGATCTGATCTTTCCCAGGCCCCATCCATCCATTATAATCAGTATAACTTTTCTTTTAAGCATAATTTGTCATAGAAATGCTGCAAAGCTATAAAAAGGTGAAGGTTTTGTTTAATTTAGTATTGACAGATGCATGCTTATTGTACTATGGCACATTTTTCGATCCTTGGGGGAAACAGTATTATGAACAAGCTTTTACTTTTTTCATCTTTAGTTATGATGTTCCTGGCCACAGCATTCAAACCGGTTAGCGGGCTGGATGAAGTGATCAGTGCTTTGCGTTCAGGTAATGCACAGGAACTGGCAAAATACATTGATGATAATGTGGAGATTGCTCTGCCCAGCAAATCGGACAGCTACAGCAGGTCGCAGGCCGTAATGGTACTAAAGGATTTTTTTGCCAACAACAGCGTTGTGGGTTTTGATAAACAATTTACTGGTGAGAATGGTGGAAGCCAGTTTTGTGTCGGAACATTAAAGACCAAAAGCGGGAACTACCGTACAACGGTATTTATGAAAACCAAAGCCGGCAGGCAGGTGGTAAAAGAGATCCGGTTTCAGTCAAATTAATAATTGGAAATTAAATAATCATTGTCCCGCCTTAAAGCAAGGCGGGACTTTTATTTTTGCAGAATGACTGATTTTGATACACGGTTATATAAACTGGTTGACCAGGCCTTACTGGAGGACGTAGGCAATGGTGACCATTCTACTTTATGTTGTATTCCTGCAGATGTAAAGGGAAAGGCTGTTTTAAAAATAAAACAGGACGGAGTGCTTGCGGGAATGGAAGTAGCGGAAAAGATCTTCAGATATAAAAAACATGATTGTGTTTTTTCGAAATTCAAGGAAGACGGGGAACTGATGAAGTATGGTGAGGTTGCCTTTGAAGTGGAAACATATGTACACACTATTCTGCAGCTTGAGAGACTTATTTTGAATATCATGCAAAGAATGAGTGGTATTGCAGGGTTGACCCGGCAATACACTGAAAAGCTTCAGGGTTATTCCACCAGGCTTCTGGATACCCGTAAAACCACTCCTAATTTCAGGTTACTCGAAAAAGAAGCCGTACGCATAGGAGGAGGGGTAAACCACCGCTTTGGACTTTACGATATGATCATGCTAAAAGATAATCATATTGATTATTGCGGAAGCATTGAAGAAGCCATTAACAGGGCATATGTATATATACAGCAATACCATCCTCATTTAAAAATAGAAGTTGAAACACGGTCGGTTGAGGATGTTAAAAAAGTTATGAAAGTTGGGAAAGGAAAAGTTTTCAGGCTGATGCTGGATAATTTCACCCCATCGCAGGTAGCTGAAGCACTGTTGATCATTGACCATGAATTTGAAACGGAAGCAAGCGGGGGGATCAACCTGGAAAATATCGGGGCCTATGCAGCAACCGGGGTGGATTATGTAAGTACCGGTGCAGTGATCCATCAGGCAAAAAGTGTGGATCTGAGTCTTAAGGCAGTTATTAAAAATTAAAAGCCAAAATAAAATTCAAAGCGGCCGGGATGCATTTTACTTTTTAATTTTGAATTTTGACTTAATATCAGGTATGCCTAAAAAAAGCAGGTCAGATAAACATGGTTTTATTTATAGTACGGATCCCGATTTCAAATTTGAAAATGAAAATGAAATTGTAGAAACACTCCCGCCGGATCAACAGAAATTGAAAATCAAACTTGAAACGAAGCATCGGGGAGGAAAGGCGGTTACGCTTGTTACAGGGTTTACAGGTAAGGATGAGGACCTTGAAGATCTTGGTAAAAAACTGAAGAATTTTTGCGGTACAGGCGGATCTGCAAAAGATTCAGAAATCATCATACAGGGCGACCAGAGAGAGAAGGTATGGCAGTGGTTTCAAAAGAATGGATATAAACAGGTAAAAATTCAAAAGTAAAAAGTCAGAAGTCAAAAGCGTGTTTTGACTTCTGACTCCAGACTCAAATCTTCTACTGTCCCTGCGCCAAACTATACGCTTTCTTTCCATCCCACATATTCAGCAATTCAATTGAACAGATCTTGTAATCAGCACTCAGGCTTACGTACAAACCAATCACGTCCTGTTGTGTGAGCGCCTGTTCGTTCAGGGCTTCAAAGCGAAGATTATACTGGTTGATCAGATTTGTGTACCGCGATCCAGTAGGCCAAACCTGGGTGCCACGGTTGCTGACGCTGATCAGTTTGAATTTAATGCCTCCATGGTGCTGGCATTTTTGAGCAATGTATTCCGGTTGTTCAATACTTTCAATGAACATATCTACACCAACAATTTTTTCTTCTCCTGTTTCTTTTGAAACCAGCATAGGATTCCGGTCCAGATGACAAACCGCAGGTGTTTCCGGGTCGTTGGCTATAAGAGGTCTAGAATTTAATTGGGGTTTTTTTCCAAAATTATGAATGATGGCTTCTGCAAACTCCGTGGTATTCAATGCGGGTTTGGACCTGTCTCCAAAATCTCCCGTGCGGATGCCCTGTTCAAGTGTATAAAGTAAAGAATTCTCAATTACAGCTGCATTTTCAGTGAAGCCAAGGTGCCTTAGCATAGCAAGTCCGCTTAATAACAGAGCTGTTGGATTGGCCATGTTTTTTCCGGCGATATCAGGTGCCGTACCATGAACTGCTTCAAAAATAGAAATAT